>JAEZQV010000322.1 GCA_023441125.1 Bacillota bacterium | reverse complement strand
TACCGTGCGAGGCGATTGCCACGATACGCCGCTTCCTGGAAGAAGCGACCGGCACAGAAGCTAATTTCTGGTTTATAAACTGGGGTGGTGCGGTGAGCAGCATCGCGCCGGAAGAGACGGCATTTTTCTGGCGCTATGCCAAATTCTATTTAGAGTGGACTGCAACCTGGACGGAAGACGCGGATGCCCGGAGAAACATTGCTTCGGTGGAAAGAACCCGCCAGCAACTGAGTCCGTTTGTGGAGGGCTCCTATATTAACGTGCCGGATGAATTTATTGAGAACTCCGGGCCGGTGTATTACGGGGCTAACTTTGCCAGATTGCGGGAAGTGAAAGAAAAGTATGATCCGGAGAACGTATTCAATTTCCCGCAGAGTATACCACCGTCAGGTTACTATCCCAAGACACCTGACGAGAAATAGCGTCAGGACCTGTTTGCCGATAGGCTAAGCGCGAGGTAAAGTAACAAGCGTAGTGTATCAATACTGGAGAGAGACTGTCTCAATTGAAACAGTCTCTCTTTTTTATTCAGCTGCCGTCAGCAGAGCAAAAGCAGGTAAGATCAGGAATTTTATACAGAAATGAGAGGTTTAAGAAAAAACGGCATTTTTCCAAAGTCATATTGGCATGTATCTTGCGTTAAAAAGCAAGGGCAATTCGTGAACGCTGCGTCGCCTGCGGACAATGCCTGATTAACTGTCCGTTCGGCGCTCCGCAAGATACGGTTGACGCCGTGGAGCAGGTTATCGCCAAGCTTAAAGACCGGCAGATAATGGTTGTGGCCACCATTGCCCCGGCCGTACGGGTTGCGATCGGGGAGGAATTCGGGATGGAGCCGGGCAGTCTGGTAACAATTGGGGCGAGTTTTTGTGCATGTTCGGCGACGGCACCCAGTCGCTCGACGAAGTCAGACACCATAACCCGGTATGGGTGGAGAAGGAAATTACGCCGGCAACTGGCGTAAAATCAGCAAAATTATAGAGTTGTTTATTTGCTGTTTTTCGACATCCTCTTGACGCGTATGACATTCTTTGCTAGTATAAATTAAGTATTTATTGGACTATTTGTTAAAAAACAGTAAATAATGTGGAATAGGTGCCCTACAGGGCTTAATAGGGAAGTCCGGTGTAATGCCGGCGCGGTCCCGCCACTGTAACGGGGAGTGAACCTGCACAATGCCACTGGAGCGCAAGCTTTGGGAAGGCGCAGGCAAACGAAGATCCGGAGCCAGGAGAACTGCCTGTTTGACAATCACCGTTTTACCCACGACGATGGGGAGGGGATTTACGGGCGCCTGTGCCATTTCCTTCCCAGCTTTTTATAAGCTGGGATTTTTTGTTAAACAGGTTTTTTAGCTCAGTAACGGCCTCTCGAAATTAGGAGGTCGATTTTTTATGTGATTTGAGCAATAGCAGGATGATAGGGTTAGGGCTGGCTAAGGTTAGAGGAGAAGGGGATATGTAGATGAGTAATAAGAAGAGAGCAACTAAAAAAGCGCTGAAACGGCGAATGACTCTGTTGGCGGCCGGTGCGACGCTGCTATTCATGGGCGCAGGCGCCGACAATGCCGTGTCTGCTGAGGAAGCGGCCGAAAAAACGGTATATCAGCTGGAGGAAGTGCTGGTAGAAGGGGAAGCCTTCGTTTATCCCGGAAATTACGTCAATAAGAAAGCCCGGTACGGGATATTAGGCTATAAGGATATCCTGGATATTCCTTACACGGAAATAAGTCTTACCGCCAAAAGCATTGAAACTTTCGGCACGCCCGGTTTAACGCTAAACGAAGTGCTGACCAATATTCCGTCGATTAGAAGCAGTACAAGCTCGCCGATGTACACGGATTTTTCCATGCGCGGCATTAACATGAACGGCAATAATATGTACTTAAACGGTATTCCAAATTTGTTTTATCAGTTCACGACACCGCCGGCGCATATCATTGAACGCATGGACGTAACTGTCGGGCCAAACGCGGGCATCAACGGCGCGACCACTTCTGCCAACGGGACAAACAGCGGCAAAAGCGCGCCGCCCGGGCTGATTAATGTGATATCAAAGCGAGCCGGGGACGAGCCTGTTACCCGTTACACGCAAACCTTCTCCGGCAGGGGCTCCTGGGGCGAATACATCGATATCGGCAGACGCTTCGGTGAAAAGCAGGAGTGGGGGCTGCGCATCAACGCCGGTCATCTGGACGGCGATTTGTCGCTGGCGGGAACGGAAAAGGAGGAAAAAACCTTTTTTATCAATCTTGACCACCGGGATGACCGCAGTACCACCAATCTTTTGGCCGGGTATTTTGATCTCAGGGTAAATGAGGGGCAGCGCTGGTTTATCCTGAGCGACAGTGTCAACAAGGGACTGATGCCCAAGGTTCCCGACGCAAAGAATTCCTATGATTTTCCCGAAACAACGAAATATGTCCATGGTTATTTATCGACATTGAATCATGAACAAAAAATCAACGATACTTGGCGCTGGTATGTGAATGCGGGGATGGCGAGCCGCAGCGGCACCAAATATAATGCGGGCTCGGCTTTGTATATTGACGGTTACGGGAATTTCCTCTCATCCAACAAACTCAATCACCAGAATGAAGCTTCCAAGAATGTTTATGTTCAGACGGGTGTAAACGGTGATTTTACTGCCGGCGAAGTAAAGCACAACCTGGCTTTTTCCGTCGACAGAGCCTGGACAAAATATTGGAATGCATCGGTAAACAGCGTCGCAGGGCTGATAGCCGGCAACCTGTACGACGGGGTTGTATATGGAGATTATACGCTGCCTGAGGCAGGCCACGCGCCTTTGTCCTATGAAGAAACCGTCGTGGGCGTTACTCTGGCGGATACGATGGAATACAAAAAACTGCAGGTTTTGGTGGCAGGGTCAAGACGGGACGGCAAGTTCGAATCCTCGTCCGAAAAAGTGAATAATCTCGATCTGGCGCCCAGTGTTGGCATTACCTATAAGCCAATTAAAAATGTCGCCTTTTATACCGGCTATTCCAGCAGTTATTCCCGCGGCGCCTTTGTTTCCGATGCAAAATACGAAAACAAAGGCCGTATCCTGTCGCCGGTAAAAAATAAGCAGGCAGAGGTTGGCGTCAAATACGAAAATAACGGCTTGCTGACTACGCTCAGCTATTTTGATTTAAACCAGGGAAATTATGTGGACCTGCCCGGCAGCACAAGCGGAAAATATATTCTGACGCAGGAAGGGGAAAACCGCTATAAAGGGGTGGAACTGGCCGTCAACGGTAAAGTCGCCTCGAAATGGAATATTACCGGCGGCTTGATGCATATTGACCACAAGCGGGAAAAAACGGGTACCGCCAAGAAAGACGGCTGGTATGTAAACGGTGTATCCGACTGGAGCAGCGTTATCGCGCTGGAGTACAATCCGGACGACAAAACTTCGGTGATTGGCCGCGCCAATTACAACAGTTCGGCCTATATCGATGATAATAAAGCAAAAATCCCTTCGTATGTTACGTTTGATCTCGGTGTCAGCTACAAAACCAAAATCTCGGCTACGCCGGTCAAATTAACCGCCATGTGCTATAATGTCGCCGACAAAGATTACTGGATGGGAAGAGGCGGCAGCACGACCTTCGGCCTGTCTATGCCCAGGACCTTTACACTTACCGCCCAGTTTGACCTGTAAAATTCGGCAAGGGAGATGCGAAATCTCCCTTGCTTACATTAGCAGAAGGTATACGTTCTATTCGTCATTGCGAGGAGGTACGACGAAGTAATGTCTCGGCCGGTTTAGTACACTGGAACAGAAATCTTTGATACGGAGGCGCTATGCTGGAACAAGAGTACAAAGCGGCAACCAGAAGAAAATACCTGCTGCTTTTAGGTACCGCAGTTACTGTTGTGGTACTGGGTTTGTTTTTTACCGCCATTGGCATGAAGCAGGGCGTAACGCAGGTGCTCATTGCGGTAAAGCTGTATTTTGCCGGTACGCTGGCGGTTTCGCCGGATACCAGCATCAACAAAATCATTTTGCTGTTACGTTTGCCGCGGATTGCGCTGGCCATCCTGGCCGGAATCGGCTTGGCCGTCGCCGGGGTTGTCATGCAGTCCATCACCAGAAACGATCTGGTCAGTCCCTTTACGCTCGGCATATCTTCGGCGGCGGCATTTGGCGCCTCGCTGTGCATCGTTTTCGGCAATACGCTGTTTTTCCAAAGCGAGGCCGGCATCGTTACCTGCGCCTTTATCGCTTCCCTGTTGTGTGTGGCGGTCATTTACACGGTCGCTCAGAAACTGGGCATGACCCCGACCGCCATTGTGCTGGTGGGGATTGCCCTCAATTATTTTTTCAGTGCGTTAACGGCAACCGTCGAATTTTTCGCCAAGGAACATAAGTTGGAGGATGTTGTGCAATGGACGTTCGGCACGTTTAACAGAGCGTCCTGGGATCATGTCGCTTTTACCGGCGGAGTTGTCATTGTTTGTTTTTTGCTGCTGCAAAGATACGGTCTAGAACTCGATGTCCTGGCCGGCAACGACGATGATATGGCCAGAAGCCTGGGGATTCAGCCCGGCAGGCTGCGTACGAAAATAGGCATTATGGCGGTCCTGATAACGGCGGCGATTATCAGTTTTACCGGTGTCATCGGTTTTGTCGGACTCATCGCGCCGCATATGGCCCGCATCCTGATCGGCAATGAGCACAAATTCTTAATCCCCTTTTCCGGTCTGGTGGGAGCGCTGCTGCTCTTGCTGGCAGATACTTTCGGCAAATATATCCTCTACCCGGTGAGCATACCGGTAGGGATTGTCATTTCTTTTTTAGGGGTGCCGTTATTTATTCATTTGATTTTGAGCGGCGGAAAGAAGGGCCTGGAATGAGTCTGGAAATCAAAAACATCACCTTTGGTTACGGCCCGAAACAAACTGTTGTAGCGGATATATCCTTTCAAATTGATGAAAATGAGTTTGTCAGCCTGGCAGGTCCGAACGGCACCGGCAAAACCACCTTGTTAAAATGCATGAATCGTATCCTGCGGCCGCAAACCGGGCAGATCATTTTCAACGGCAAGGATATCACCGGCTGGCGGCAGCAGGATATAGCGAAAATTATTGCCTATGTCCCGCAGTATACCAACGCCTTACGGCCTATGCCGGTAATCAACGCCGTTATGATGGGCAGGCTGCCGCATGCGCAGGGCGGATACAGCGCGAAAGACCGGGAAATTGTTTTTTCTATTCTGCAGAAAATGGATATTGAGAAGTTTGCCTTTCGTGATATCCGGCAGCTGAGCGGCGGCGAAAGACAAAAGGCAGTGATTGCCCGCGCGCTGGCCCAGCAGCCCAAAGTGATGATTCTGGACGAACCGACAGGCAATCTGGATTTAAAGAATCAGCTACATATATTAAAGCTTATTGCCGGTCTGTGTAAAACGGAAAAGCTGGCTGTTATCATGTCGATTCATGATCTCAATCTGGCAGCGATGTTTGCCGATAAAATTTTAATGTTGAAAGATACGAGGATATTTGCCTGCGGCTCCCCGGAAAGCGTGATTACCAGGGATAATATAGCCTCTGTCTATGGCGTTGCCACTGCCGTAACCCTGGAAGACGGCTGCCGGCACGTACGGCTGCTGAAATAAAAGGAGTGAGCAAAAGGATGAAGAATACCGTCTATCCCGCAAGCCTCGTTTGCGCCTTGCTGGTGATCGCCAGTCTTTTTGTCTATGGTTGCGGCTCTAACAACATCGCTGGGCAGAGCGGTGCAGCCACACAAATCGTTGCGGACAGCCTGGGCCGCAAGGTCGAAATACCTGCACCGGTAAAACGGGTGGTCGTGTCCAACAGTTATATTGCGGAGCTGATTAACTGCATAGGGGCAATGGATGCCATTGTCGGCGTCGATTACGGTATTTATGAGCAGCAGGATATTTACCGCGGCCGGTTTAGCGAAAACAGTATTATCGGCAAAAGCACCCGGGAACTGAATTATGAAAAAATCATTGAGCTTAAGCCGGACGTCCTGCTTATTACCGGCAACGGGGCGTGGGCAGAGGCGGAAAAAAAGCTGGCCGATTTTGGCATAAAGGTTATTGTGATCGATATTTATTACACCGATAAATTTCAGGAAAATTGCCTGCTGGCCGGGCAAATTTTCGGTAAGGAAAAGGAAGCGCAGGCCTATTATAATTTTTTTGCGGAAAAATTACATTATGTAAAAGAAAAGCTGCAAAATGTGCCGAAAAAGAGAGTATATTTCGAGTATAAACGGGAAGGAAATACAACGATACCGGGCGATTATTTCGCCAAGATACTGGAATATGCCAATGCGGAAAATATATTCGCCGACGCTAAAAATGTGCAGGTTAACGCCGACGCCGTCATCCTGCGGAACCCGGATTATATTGTCAGAGTCGGCAAGGCAAATGTTGTCACGCAGCACGAACCGCCCGCCGTTAGCGAATTTGAGCACATAAAGCAGGAAATCATAGCAAGGCCGGGCTGGTCGGAAATCAACGCGGTAAAGAACGGTCATATATTTTTACTGTCCCACTATGCCCAGGGCGGGGCCTCCAAAATCACCGGCACCCTGTTTCTGGCCAAATACCTGTATCCGCAGGAACTGCCCGACCTGCACCCGGAAGCCGTTTTTAAAGAATGGCTGACTCAATATCAGCATCTGGAATATAGAAACGGACACACATATCCCGCCTTTGAACTGAACAATTAGGTGATGCGTTGACTGGTCCGGCTGACTCACAAGCGAAGACAGCACCGCCGCCTTGGTCACAATGCCGACAAACTGTTTATTTCATCGGTTCGCTAGCAGATACTTGGCCTCGGCGGCAACCGGCACAAGATCCTGCAAAGCAAAATCCGGATTTGGCAGCGGATGGCGGGGATACCGGCAGGCCTCACTCAGCGTAAGACGGGTGAGGCTGTTTGCTTGCCAGGAACCTGGCATCGAATAAAAAATGGTAAAGAAGGGAGATACTACTATTTATATTTAACATGTCGGAGGTGCACTATGAACGAGAAAATAAAGGGATCAAGAACCGAGGCAAATCTGCATGCCGCATTTGCCGGTGAAGCCATGGCCAGAGCCAAATATGCATTTTATGCCGGTGTTGCCAAAAAGGAAGGCTATGAGACCATTGCCGGCATCTTCCAGGATACATCGGATAATGAAGCTGCTCATGCCAAGATTTGGCTAAATCAACTGGATGGCATCCACGGTACGAAAGAGAACCTGGCGGCGGCGGCCCAGGGGGAGCATTATGAATGGACGGACATGTACAAAAAGTTCGCCGAAGAAGCGGAACAGGAAGGGTTCGAAGGTTTGGCCGGGTTATTCCGGCGGGTAGGCCGTATTGAAAAAGAGCATGAGGACCGTTATCTTGCCTTATTGAAAGCAGTGGAGAATGGAACCGTATTTCGCAAAGAAGAAAAGCAAATCTGGCGCTGCCGCGTCTGCGGGCACCAACACGAAGGCCTGGAGGCGCCTGAGGTATGTCCAACCTGCAAACACCCCCGGGCATTCTTTGAGATATTCTATACCAACTACTAATATGAAGCAGCGCGATTTGCCGGTCGGACAAATCGCGCTGTTTATATTTTTAAGAAAATCGCGCAAAGCGCGAGAACCGGCCTGGGGCTGTTAGCAGCAAACGGAACATGGCGGCTCATGGCCGGAATATTTTTTGCGATAGTTTTAGGTTTGGTGTGGTACACTGTCTGTAATAGGCAGAAATAACCGGCTTGGTTTATAGACGGTGTAATACAAAATTATTGCTGGTTCCGGAGGGCATAAGGATGGCTGAACGTCGGCGGATAGCCTGTTATATACTGGCTTGTTGCCTGGGAATATTGGTCTCAATGAATGTAGTGTACAGCGCTGCCGGCGATGATGATGAACCGGAGTACGCGGACGAATTTGTCAGGGAAAAAGATATTTATATCGGCGCTGCGCAAATTGTCGACGAACTTATGGTAGCCGGCGGCAACGCGGTTGTGGCCGGACGGGTGGCGGAGGACATTGTTATTGTTGACGGCAACCTTACAGTAGAACCGGGCGCAACCGTGCGGGGCAGGGTATTGATTATTGGCGGAGCGGCAACCATTCAGCCCGGGGCCAGTGTCAAACACCGGCCGCTGGTGATTGCGCCCCAGGGTCATCCGCTGGTACCCGCAATTATCGGCGCGGTGCTGCTGGCCGGCGCAGCCAGCCTTGTCATCCTGCCGGTATTGTTTTGGCTGGCCGGCTGTTTATTTAAAAAGACGCCCTTGTATCCAATGCTGCAAGACCTCTTTGCCGCTGTTGTGCAACGCTGGCCGGCGCTCTATGCGGTGGTTAGCCTGGCTCTGAGTGCGGTCATGCTGACTGCATTTACCACCCTGGCCTGGGAAACGATGTTTCGGCGCTCGGTAGCGTTATTTGACAGTACGTTTATCTGGCTTGTTCGCTATTTTGCCGGTCCGTCCGTGGATACTGCCATGATTTCTATCTCGCAGGCAGGCTCCGGCGCAAGCTTTACCGTTCTGGCCGGTGCGGCGGTGCTGCTCCTGGGTCGTTATCGCCGCTGGCTGGATTTAGGGTCGCTAACCCTCTGTATAGCCGGCGGGGCGGTGCTGAATCTCCTGCTGAAGCACTTGTTTCAGCGGGCGCGGCCTGAATTGTTCCGGGTGGTAGAGGAGAGCGGCTATAGTT
Source organism: Bacillota bacterium (assembly GCA_023441125.1). The sequence continues at coordinate 600 of JAEZQV010000322.1, read as the reverse complement.
TTCCCAGCGGCCATGCCATGGTCTCCATGTGCTTTTACGGCATGGCGGCATTTTTAATTATGCGCCTGGTTCCTTCCTGGCGCGGGCGGCTGACGGTCATGACGCTGGCGGTGTTGTTGATCGTCGCGATTGGCATCAGCCGTATCTATCTGGGCGTTCATTATCCCTCCGATGTAGTGGCCGGCTATGCCGCCGGTTCAACCTGGCTTGCCTTGTGCGTGTCGCTGCTGATGTGGCAGGAGCGGCAGCATGAGGACAAATAGGGTGGCCGGTAAACAGGGGATAACAGAGCGGACAACAGGGGCCGGGGTGAAACTGTGGTTTCATCACCGGTCCCTTTGTATTTTACTCTTACGCTGATTAGCCAGCCACCATCCATAAGGGACAAGAAGTTTGGCAAGTATACGATGGAGCAGCAATGGAAGGCCATAAATCAATTTTTATTTTTCCTAAATACCTGCAGCGTACTGGGAGACAAACCCGTTCGATTCTTGAATAGTAGGCTGAAGTAATAAGGATCGGAATAACCCACGCACTTTGAAATTTCCGCGACAGAGCAGTCTGTGGTGCAGAGTAGTTCTTTTGCCCGCCGTATCCGGT
>JAEZQV010000458.1 GCA_023441125.1 Bacillota bacterium | reverse complement strand
CATCTGCACAATAAATGTGGCGGTAATAATATAGCCAATGCCTTCCAATCCATAACTGGCGAGAAGAACATACCATTCCTGATCCCTGACAAACTTAGCCTGAGTCGGTTTCTGTCCCGGGTCCCCGGCTGCAGGCCGCGGCGCCTTCGGCAAGGTGTACCATGCGACAGCACCAAAGATACCTCCCCCCAGCGCTAGTCCCTGCCAGGCGGCTGCCCAGCCGCCGATGGCGTCAAATACCGGCGCAAATATGCCGGTAAAGGCAATGCCAATGCCGACTCCGCTGTAAAGGTATCCCGCCCAGTCACTCCGCCCTTGTCCTAACGTAACGCTTGAGGCCACGACAAATAAAATGGCGCTAAGAAACCCGGCAAGCAGTCTCAGCAAAGTCCACATGTAATCATTAAGCGTAAATGGCATAGCCAGCAGCAAAATTACACTGGCAACCAATCCCGGCCCTATCCAGGCGCTTCCCTGCTGTCCGAACCACTGTTGCCGCGAGACATAAGCGCCACCAAGATAGCCCAGATAGTTTGCCGAAGCCATGACCGCAATCTCCCAGTTCGATATGCCAATATCACGCTGCATCAGGGGGATAATGGGGGTAAATCCAAAGCGCGAAATTCCCATCGCCAGGCTTAAGGCACAAATTCCCCCTAGCAGCGGGGAAATACTATGGACACTTTTCGATTTTGTCACCACCTAGTCAAGAATACAGTTTCATGTTACTATAAAGAAGCAATTATCAGAAGCGATTAATTTCTATGATAGCAATCGAATTTATCGATGGGAGCTGATCGAGGTGGATTTGGAAGATATAAAAGTATGCCGGGAAGTAGCCCTGTATGGTTCCATGACGCAGGCGGCCGAAGCCCTGGGCTACGCGCAATCCAGTGTCACCGCGCGCATACGCAAACTGGAAACTAGCTTAAAAGTAAATTTATTTTATCGTAATGCCAAAGGAGTGCAGCTCACCCCCTCCGGCCGTATTTTCCTGGATCATGGCTTAAAGATTGCACGACTCATCGAAGAATTACACCACCGCCTGAATTCAAATGCAGTGCAAGGACTACTAAGAATTGGCTCTATGGAAACAACCGCCGCGGTTCACCTGCCTGCGCTGCTAAAAAGCTACCATGCCTTATATGATCAGGTCGAATTATCACTTAAAACCGGTCCTACCCAATACCTCATTAATCAAATTCTGAATTACGAGCTTGACCTGGCCTTTGTCGCAGCGCCGGTCAATCATCCTGACATTGCTGAAATGGACAGCTTTCGGGAAGAGCTGGTTCTTGTTGCTGAAAAAAAAGAAAATATCCAGGATATTTTCGATATTATCAAAAATAGAACGATATTAGTTTTCCGCGCCGGCTGCTCTTACCGGTCATTGCTTGAGCGATTTCTAGCGGAGAGTAATTGTATACCGCTGCGGTGTTTTGAATTTGGTTCGCTGGAGGCAATTATCGGTGGTGTATCAGCAGGTATCGGCATCTCCTTATTGCCTAGGTCTGTTATCGAAGATAAGCTTCAGGCAGGTGTTCTTACCGCTTATCATCTGCCACCCCGGCTACGCTTTTGCACAACCATGCTAATCCAAAGAAAAGATGTGCTGCAAACGCCAGCCATTGCTAGCTTTGTTGATGTAATGAACCGCGACCGGCCTGAATGAGTGATATGGTATAATGAAATCAGTACACGATCGCTGGGAGGTTTTGTTTTGGCGGGAAAAAAATATGATGTTAAGATTACTGTGCTGCAAAAGCTTGCAGTACCCGAAATTCATGCACAGTACGCCGCCGAGGGTGTTCATCCGCAGTGTGCCAAATACCCGGTTGGCAAAGAATATCTCTCGAGAAATTGCGAAAAACCGGAGGGATTCTGCAGTTGGGCCTGGGTGGCTGTCCAGGACAAGGTTGTCTTTTTGGCGCTCGGCCATGACTATCCCTGGATTAAGCAAAAAGGCGTGGAAATTGTTGCTTGTGCCGATGGCTTACACCCGGTTTTATACAAGCTGGAAAGAATGGAAAACTAGCCTCGCCTGCGAATCCGGACCAAGGCGCAGACGCATAACGAACGCAAAGCCCCTGCACATGGCAGGGGCTTTGCTAGTGCTGTTTAGCATAGCAGGCAATAAACCTTTATATTCTGTTTTTACTATGTGCAAACAGCACATCCCAGAACATATAAACCAGAATTACTACACCGCCGCCTGCGGCTCCCCATTTAAACCACGGACTGTTTACCCAGCTGTGCCAGTTGCTGCCCAGCGCCGCGCCGGCTTCGAAAAAGACAGTCAGCCAGATAATGGCGTGGATCATGTCATACAGGAGAAAGCGGGCGAGCGAAATACCGCTGATGCCGGCTACGTACGGCGTAATATTGCCGATGGTCGGTAAAAAACGGCCGACGATAACATAAGCCGGGGCCGACCGTTGCAGCAGTTCCTGCGCCTTGTCGATCCGCTCCGGGGTTAGCCGGATGTATCGCCCCCATTGTTCTAAAAAGGCTTCGCCCAGATAACCGCCCAGCAAAAAGGCGGTCAGCGAACCCAGCATATAGCCTGCCAAAGCAGCCAGCCAGGCCGCAACAATACTGAATTCTCCCTGTTTCGCCAAAAAGCCCGCCAAAGCAACCACCAGGCTGCCGGGAAAAGGCAGTCCCACCGCTTCCAGGAACACGCCGGCAAAGATCCCCGTCAAACCCAGGCTGCTTAACATATCCAGAATCCTGTCAGACAAAATAATTCCCCTTACGCTATTATGGCTGACAAGACTGCCAAATATTTATCGGCTCATCCCGGACTCGCAATTATCAGTTATTCGCCTTCAGTACTAAGGCCACGTCTTTCTGGGTTGCGAGCAGCCGCAGCTTGCCCTGTTCGGCGGGCGGCAGCGTCTGATAGGTTTTTTTCTTAATGACGAAGTACGCTTTGCCGGAATCGCCGGTGACCAGTGTTGCGAGCTGCTCACCGTCGGCCAGTTCCGTGCCCGGCGTACCGGTATAGTACGTAAAGCCGGGGCGATAGGCTTTGATTATATACACCGGCGCCTGCCCGTCATAATGCGCCTGAAACTCACCGGCCAGGTCCTTCACGGAAAACCAGGGAGCCGCAGCCGGCAGCACGGCTGTCATTAAGACGATTACGAACGCCGCCATCCCGGTCACAATTACGCCGACAAAGCCTTTATTCCGGCTGGTGCAGGCGGTATACCAGGCCGAACCGGCCACTGCCGCCAGCAGAACGCCGGCCAGCATCGCGCCAGGGAGCAGTTCCGGTATCGACTGCTTGGCCGTGATAAAGAGAGCGGCTTCCAGCAGAACGATCAGCAGCGTTAACAGCGCCGCCGGTATTTTAAAGACACCGGGTGCCGCCGCGCGCAGACGGCTGTCGATATACCAGCCCACCAGCAGCGCCAGCGGAGGAAACATCGGCAGAATGTAGGAAATCAGCTTGGTCTGGGACAGCGAGAAAAAGACGAAGATCACACCAGCCCAAATTACCAGGAAACTAAGCTCGCCACCCTCTTTGCCGTCCCGCCCGGCCCGGATTGCCGCCGCCAGTGCCTGAACCAAAAATATTGTCCAGGGGAAGAACCCCACACCGAGGACCGGCAGGTAGTAATACCAGAGACTGCCGGACGGATGCTCCGGCTGGAGAAACCGGGTCACATTGTGAAAGCCGAGAAACGTATTGACGAAATCCATGCCATGATACTGATACATCAGCCAGTACCAGGGCAGCGAGACGGCCAACACCAGCAGGCTGCCGGACAGTAGTTTTATGCGCCTTAGCGTTCCCAGTGACCGCGTACTAATCAGATGAATCAAAATGATCAAACCCGGCAGAACGAACCCGACAGGCCCCTTAGTGAGCACCGCCAGACCGGCGGCGATATATGCCAGGCGGTATTTCTGCCGCAAATATAACAATAAGCAGGCCGACATGAAGAAAGTCAGCGTAACGTCGGTAACGGCCGCTTTCCCCAGGTAAAAATACTCCAGGCTGGTCGCCAGCGCCAGGCCGGCGATGAGGCCGGCCCGCCTGTTTACCAGGGACCGGCCGCCGGCATACACCAACAAGGCCCCGCCCACCGCCAACAGCGCGGAAGGCAGCCTGGCCGCCAGTTCGGTCTGGCCGGCTATTTTCATGGCCCCCGCCACCAGCCAGTAGTACATCGGCGGTTTATCATACCAAAAATCACCATAAATCCGTGGGGAAATAAAATCCTGGGCCGCCAGCATCTCCCGGGCGGTTTGCGCATACACGGGCTCATCCGGGTCGAGCAAAGGCAGCCCGCCAAGCCGGTAGGCCATAATGAAGCCTGCCACAACAAGTACAATAATGATTTCCAGCCATGTGTTCTTTTTCATAATGCCCTCCTCTTGGCAGCTGTTATTAGTGCCGGGCTTGCCCCGGCCGGCAATGGATGTCCTGCTACCACATCGCACCCCGTTACTCTGGCGGTTGTGCAATCTACACCGGCAGCGTGACGATAAAAGAGCTGCCTGACTCCGGGGTGCTTGCCACTTTTATACTCCCGCCGTGCGCATCCACAATCCATTTGGCAATAGCCAGGCCCAGGCCGGTCCCGCCCTCTGCGCGCGATCGGGCCTTATCTATCCGGTAAAAGCGTTCAAAGATATGCGCCCGCTGATCGGCCGGAATGCCTGCGCCCGTATCCTTAACGGCAATCACCACATCTGTTCTCGCGGCTGCCGGCGCGGTGAGCGACACCCCTACCCGGCCGCCGTCGGGAGTATATTTGACGGCATTGTCAACCAGGATCAGGAGCAGCTGCTTGATCCGCTCGCGGTCGGCCAACACAGTGAGCTCGGCTGCACCGGTTATCGTCAACTCGATCCCTTTCGCGGCCGCCAGCGGCTGCACGGAGCGTAAGACCTGCTCTGCCACGGCGGCCAAATCAAATTTCGCTTTTATAATATTGGCGGCGCCGGCATCGGCGCGCGCCAGGGTTAATAAATCGGTGACCAGTTTGGTCATCCGGCGGATTTCATCCTTCATGTCGCTAAGCACCTGGGCAGAAAGCGGCGACAGCTTCTGGTCGTCATCGGTCTGGACGACATCCACCGAGGTCAAGAGAATGCTGAGCGGCGTACGCAGTTCATGGGAAGCGTCCGCGACAAACTCTCGCTGCCGGGAAAAAGCCTGCTTAATCGGAATCATCGCCCGCCCCGCCAGAAAATGCCCGGCAAAAGCGGCAATCACCAGAAACAGCAGGGAAATCACCACCATCATAATCAGCAGCATTTTGATCCGCTGGTAATACGCGCTGATATTCTCCCCCACAAAAACAGTGCCTATCGCCTCATCGCCGTCATATATTTTCATACTGCACAGCAGGGCGACGGCCCTGTCCCCATTAGCATCATGAAATTTTTTCAATGCAACCACCCCGTCCGGGGCAGTCCAATTACGAATAATGCCTAACACGCCGGTCCTGAGTTCGCGCGCCGGTTCCTCGGCGGCAGCCTGGCGCCCGTTCCTGTCAAAAACATAATAAAAGATCTTGGCGTCTCCGCCCGCGGTCTCCGCGTCGCTGTAATGAAGCTGCATAAAATCAGTCTTTTCCTTATATATGGCGGCCTGTTCCCGCGCTTCCCTGACGGTGAAGGAACGCAAGTCCTGCTGTTCCTCCCGGTACAGTATCCATAGCAAACCGGCGGAGCTTACGGCAATAAAAGTTATCATCAGCAGCATCATGACCAGCGAATAGCGCATAGTCAGATCATTACGGATTTTGGCAAACATCCTGCACCTCCAGTCTGTAACCGATACCGCGAACCGTTTGTATTGCCACCTCGTCCTCGAACAGGCTGATTTTTTTTCGCAGCAGGCGCACATAGGCATCCAGATTGTTCGAGGATACGTCAGCCGTCAGCCCCCAGACCCGCTCCAGGATTATCTCCCGGGACAGGATGTGCTCCGGATTTCTGGCCAGCAGTTCCAGCAGTCTAAACTCCCGGCTGGTTAGCTGTATCTGCTGCTCACCCCGCAGTACACAATGCGTTAAACAATTACAGGTCAGACTGCCGACCTGTAATACATCTTCCGTCAGTCTCACCCGGCTGCGCCGCGATAAAGCCCTGATCCGGGCCAGCAATTCCGCAAACTCAAAAGGTTTGACAAAATAATCATCAGCGCCCGTATCCAGCCCCAGCACCCGGTCGTCAAGAGCGTCTTTCGCCGTCAGCAGCAAAATAGGTTCCTGGTAACCCTGCTTGCGCAGCTGTTCACAGACGCCGATGCCGGTCTGCCCCGGCATCATCCAGTCCAGGATAATCACATCATACGGGTCGTGCAGCGCATAGGCCAGCGC
>JAEZQV010000230.1 GCA_023441125.1 Bacillota bacterium | reverse complement strand
ATGCTGCCCTGGCCGATTACGGCGCCGTTAAGGACCACTGAACCCATACCGATTAAGCAATGGTCTGCAATGGTGCAGCCGTGGATTATGGCATTATGCCCTACTGTAACATAATCGCCGATGATCGTCGGATGCGAATCGGCCACATGGACTACACTGTTATCCTGAATATTGGTATACCGGCCGATTACAATCCGGTTTACATCACCACGGACAACCGTATTAAACCACAGGCTGCTGAACTCTGCCAAAGTAACTGCGCCAATTACTTTAGCGCCGTCGGCAATAAATGTTTTTTCATCAATAATTGGTCTGATTCCTTCAAATTCTGCAATCATGCTTAGCTTTCCTCCGTGTAAATACGATTCTCACTATTAGAGTGCTTGTCCATATGTAATAATTCTTTGTTAGTTCGCTACTTCAGGCTATTTTTCTTTTTCAGCCAACTCAGCCGCTTTGCTCCGGAACCTTTAATACCATAATCCAATCAGCTTCCAGTAGGCTACGCCGACAGTCAGGTACAATACCGCATGCAGCACGGTAATCAGCGTACCGACTCCCCACCAGGTCTTTTTATCATTGTAGCCTTTTTCCATCAGCAGCGGCCCCAGCGCATTGCCGTAATGAGTCAGCGCACAGGAAATCACCATTAAATATGCCAGCACAAAAAAAGCCGGATATCGGGGTATATCGGTGGCGGCCACAAAAGAAAAGATTAACGGGGAAAATGCCACTACATAGCCGGTATAGGACACAAAGAAATAGTGCGGCACAATGGCCAGAGCCGCTACCAGCAGCAGGATGGCATACGGATTGAGCCCGGCAGTGGGCAGCAACAGCTTAATAATGCCGGCGAACCAGTTAAAAAAACCCAGTTTGGTCAGGGCCGCCGAGAAGCCCAGAATGGCTCCAAACCAAATCAGAAACGACCACATTTCTTTGCTTTCCGCCAGGTCATTCCATTCCAGCACTCCCAGTACCAGCATCAGGGTTATGCCGATAAAAGCCACTAACGTATTGTCGATATGGGTTACCGTACTTGTTGACCACAGGATTAATATGGTGGCAAATATTCCGGCCGCAATGAGTTCGCTGCGGCTGACACCACCCATACCGGCCAGTTCCCGGGCAGCCTGGTCCCTTACCGCCGCCATGGCCGCCGTGTCCGGCGGGCACAGCCTGTAAACAAGATACGGCGCCAGCAAAAAACCGAGGAAGCCAGGGGCAGCCGCCAACGTCCATAACGGCCAGCTGATGCTGATCCCCAGGACATCCTGGGCCAGCTTGACATTGATCAGATTGGGCCCCATCCCGGTCATAAACAGAGCACCGGTCAGCATACTGGCCATATAGGCCAGCAGTGTAAAATAGGCGCCGGTCTGCCGCCGGCCGGCAGGGCTGCCCGCGCTGCCGGCTGCAATGACGCCCTCCGCCAAAGGATATACCAACCCGCCTGTCCGGGCCGGCGAAGCCGGCGTACTGGTAGCCAGCAGCAAATCCACAAAACTTAAGATATAGCCGATGCGCAGCGTTGTCTTGCCAAACCGGCTGATCAGCACCAGACCAAGCCGCAGGGTGAGCCCCGATTTTTTCAGGCCAATACCAATCATCATGGCCACCAGTGTCAGCCACATCATGCCGTCGGTATAGCCCACCAGAATTTCCCGGATCGGCAATACAAAAATACTGGCTAAGGTGGTGACCACCAAAAGCAGGGTAGGCTCAGGGTAGGGCTGTAAAATCAGTCCCAGGATTAAAGCAACAAATACTCCGAATAAATGCCACGCAGTTACGCTGAGGCCGCCCGGCACCGGATAGGCAAAAAATAAACAGGCAACCCCAAGCAGCACTGCGATTTTGGCCAAGCGTAAATTCACAGTCTCATCTCCCACAACATCGACCGGTTAACAGTACTATTTTTTCTCTGTTTTGTTAACAAACTCCTTTTACTAAGAAACCCATCCAGTCATTATCATTTCCAGGCTGAGCCGTTCCTACTTATCGCCGCGGCTGCGCTCTTGGCGGCAATGAAAAAAAACCACCGGCTGAGGAATGCCTCAACCCGTGATTTAAGCTTTATATCAGTCTTTTTTAAAATTAGATTCGATAAGCCTGCAGGACTGATAATAGAGGGCGAACACCCAACCAATCCCGACTACAGCCAATAACACAAATTCCTGTCCGTTCATACGAATGCACCTCCGTTTTATTTGAGGCGGACATCCGGTTAGAAGGAGCTTCCCGGACGTGTACTGCTGCCAGAATTTTGGAATCCTTCTTTGACTCGAAAAATTCCGTCCTTCTGATCCTCCAGGAAGTTATTCTGGTTGGTTGGCCGTTTATAGATATATTATACATAATACCCGCATAATTTTCAATCAAATCTATGCGACAATAAGACTTCACAGCAAAAAATTTATCGACCTAAAAAATACTTTGCATTACATGCCTCTGGTTCCCGGCAGGGTAAAGCCCCGCCCCATTACTTCAGCGGCATCCTGCACGATCATAAAGGCCTGCGGGTCTGCCGCATGGACCAGCTGCTTGATTTTAGCAATTTGCGTCAGGCTGACCACCACAAAGAGCACTGGCTTATTCTGGCGGGTAAAAGCGCCCTGCCCGTGCAAAATGGTAACACCGCGGCCAACCTCTTTTAAGATGGCTTCAATAATCTTGTCGGTATTGTAAGACACAATAAAAACTGTTTTGCGGCGGTTGAAGCCTTCGACCACTTTATCGGTAAGATTGGCGCCGATAAACATGGAAATCAAAGTCAGCATGGCCAGTTTAAGGCCAAACAGCAGGGCGGCCAACAGCATTATTACGCAGTTGATGGCAAAACCCACCGCCCCAAAATTAAGGGAGTAATATTTTTTAACAATGGCGGCGACAATATCCAAGCCACCGGCGCTGCCGTTCACGCGAAAGATCAGACCGCTGCCAATGCCGGAGAAAACACCGCCGGTAATAGCGGAAATAATCGGATCATCAATCAAATTATACTGTGAGATAAACTGCGTGGCATCCACTGCCAGTGAAAAAAGGATGGTCCCGTAAATGGTGCCAACCGTATAGTCCCTGCCCAACAGGCGATAGGCGGCATACAGTAAAGGAAAATTCATCACCAAAACCTGAACACCAATTGGCAGGCCAAACAGGAAATACGAAATAATGGCAATCCCGGAGACCCCGCCGCTCAGCAAATGGTGCGGCACCAGAAAAGCATTGATGGCGAGACTGCAAATCAGACAGCCAATGGCCACCCATAGGTATTTATTTATTGTATCGCGCATATGCTCCCCCATTCATATAATAAGATAATACAGCTCTTTAAGCGATTCCTTAATCGATTTTACCACAGTATCACTTTTTCGCCAACGTCAAGAACTGCCAGCCCATAAAAAAAAGTCGTACATATACTGCTATGTACGTTTTTTCTATGAGCTGATTTTAGGTCTAGGTGACCGCCGTCTGCTTATCCGGCGGCAAGCGATAAACCGTTTTTTCATAAATAATACCAAAAATGTGACCTGGCTCACAGATTTCAAAGCCGGGAAAAGTTACAATAAAGCCAAGATAAATTTGAGGAGGCTACCAGCAATGACTGATGTATCCAACTTAACCCGGCAACACAAAGATATCCTGGAGCTTTTGGATAAGCTGGGCACTTACACCAATCCCCGGGAAGTCGAAAAAAACGCTTTCGCGATTTCGCTGCTGTTAGGGCAGCTGTCCGGCAAAATTAACATTCACCTGTCAAATGAGGACCGGTTCATGTATCCCCGGCTAATGAACGCCACTGAGACAAAAACCCGTCAGCTCAGCCAGCAATTTTCCCGGGAAATGGGCGGACTGATTGCCGTATTTACTGATTTCAAGAGCAAATACTTAAGTTCGGCTAAAATAAATGCCAATGCCACAGACTTTATTACCGAGCTAAGGCAAATAAACGGGGCGATCAGGGAGCGGATTAACAAGGAGGAGTTACACCTGTACCCGCTCGCCGCATCGGCAAACTAATAAAATCCCCGCATACACAGCAAGCATGTAAGCAGCGCCGCCGCGCTGTTTACATGCTTGTCCTGTTTACCGCTAAATATTGTTAACAGCTCGTAGCGCCGGCTAATCAACCACTATTTCTCAGGCGCTTGCAGCTTACCGCTAATTCAGACCCAGTTCTTTCCGCTTCTTTTCAATATGATCGACATAAAGCTGGACGGTCTTGTCAGCGCTTGTTTCCACTGTCAGTTTGCCCAAGCCTAACGTCTCGGTGGTTTCCGTCAGCACCTTGACCACTACGTCGCTGCCGGTAACCGAAGGCACCGGCGCAACATGCACCAGCCAGCCAAGGGCAATTGCGGTGCAGGCATCGGCGACCGCCTTTTGCTCAAGATATTCCGGCGCGCCGATAACCAGCGGCAATTTGTTGGTATCGACATCCAGAGCATCGGCAATTTCTTTGGCGGTTTGCGTCATTTTGCCGATATCCACACAGGCGCCATAGGAAAGTACCGGGGGAATGCCCAGCGCTTTGCATACTTCTTTCAGACCCGGGCCGCATTCTTCGGCCGCCTGCGGATTGGTCAAGCCGGTGTATTGCATCACCGAAGAGGTACACCCCCCGGACAAGACCAGAATATCCTTTTCGATTAATCCTTTGGTTATCCGGAAGATATTGCTGCCGCCCTGACCGTAGCGGGCGGTGGTACAACCGACGACAGTGGCAATTCCCCGGATCTTGCCGGCCGCAATGGCGTCAATGAGCGGCTTCCAGGAACCGCCCAGGGCTTCTTTCACCGATTCGGTGCTAAAACCAATCATACAGCCTTCCGACACATGCGGCGGAATATAGACTTCCCGGTTT
>JAEZQV010000223.1 GCA_023441125.1 Bacillota bacterium | reverse complement strand
CATGCTGAAAGTCCTGAAAAAGCATGTTACTTTCGGACAGTTACTGGCAGACGGCTGGAAGGGGTTTAAAGCGATATGACAATCAAAAAACTTGCGCCGGAAGAACTCTTAGGGCTCAATAAATTTGCCGTGGACGAAGCAGAGCCGCATATCGTTATCGACAAAACCATCTGCGCCAAGTGTCAGGCGAAGCCCTGCCTGGTGGTTTGCCCGGCTGTGCTGTATACCTTAAAAGACGGGGAGATCAATTTTGATTACGCCGGCTGCTTAGAGTGCGGCACCTGCCGGGTGGTTTGCCAGGATAAAGGAATCGTGAAATGGACCTATCCCCGGGGCACATTCGGGGTGGCTTTCCGCTGCGGCTGATTATATTAGCTGCAAGGCGGGAGCGGACAGGGAGAAAGCAATAACCGCAGACCAGGCAGAGAGAAAAAAGAGCGATTATTCTGAATGAAAAGGGGGGTGATAGGCAACCCAATTTGCCTGTGCGTTGTATCTTTGGCTTAGTTCGTTTTTTGTAAGACAGTAATTTTAAACAGGAGGTCAGACCGGTGGGAAATGAGCAAAAATTTTACGGCTGGAAATTGGTTGGCGCTTTATGGTTTTTATACCTGTTAAATATGGGCTTCCCGCTTTATGGCGGAGCAGTAATTAATACTTACATGATGAAAGAAATCACGATGGAGCGCAGTGTTTACGGTATGGGTTTTACCTTGCTGAATTTCTTTGTGGGCGTACACTCGGTAGTGGTTGCCGCCGCCATTGTGAAATGGGGTATCAGAGCTGCCTTTGGCATCGGCTCAGCGCTTATCCTTATCGGCAGTATCTGGATGGCCTTTGTGGCCTCGCAGCCCTGGCACTATCTGGTCGGTTTCGGCGTCATTATCGGTTCGGGCATCGGGTTCGGCACCATTGTTGCCCTGTCTACTGCTGTGACCCGGTGGTTTAAACGCTATCGCGGCCGGGCCATGGCCGTGTCGCTGACCGCATCCGGCTTTGCCGGCTTTCTGGGGGCGCCGCTGATGAATAAAATACTGGCCGCTAACGGCGGTGACTGGCGTCAGGCCTGGCTTATCGTGGCCGGTATTGCCGTGGTGGCTGCGATCGTTGCCTATCTGTTTGTTAAAGAAAAGCCTGAAGACTTAGGACAGGTGCCGGATGGCATAGCGGAAGACGCCAATGCCGCCCAGGGCGGGGCTCGTAACACACTGGCCACCAAATTTAGCTGGACGCCCGGCGAAGCCTATCGTACCACGGCGTTTGCCATGATTGTTATTGGCTCGTTTGCCTGCCAGTTTCCGTTTTTCTTCTTTACCGCTCACTGGATTCTGCACTTGCGCGGAATCGGTATTAATCCGGCGGATGCAGCCTGGGCTATGGGGCTGTTTACCATGGGCGGGATTTTTGGCCGTTTGCTTGGCGGCTGGCTTATGGACAGAATGCCGGCTCGGTTCGCCTTCATGATGGGAATCTGCTGCTATTTTATCGGTTCATTTTTGGCGATTAATGTAACGCAAACGGCCTTAATGGTGGCCTTCGCGGCTGCTATTCTGTACGGTGCCGGTTTCGGCTGGACCTTTGTCTGCCTCAATACCATGGTGGGCAACTACTTTGGGCCAGCGGCCTTTCCCAAAGTCAACGGCATGATGCTGCTCTTATCGGCGGTCTTTTGCTCACCGGCCGGCCTGGTCGGCGGCAAGCTGTTTGACATGTTTAAAAGCTACACGCCGGCCTTCTATCTTAATGTAGCCATCTGCATTATCGGCATAATTGCCCTGTTTTTTGCCACCATGCCGCAAAAAGGCAATGCGGCGGACCGGTCAGTAGACGCGTAAGAATTCTGCAATGCGATAACATAAAAAAGGGAGAGATTTTCATGAGAAAAATGCAGGCGATGAAAAAATGGCTGGCAATTGTCCCCCTGGCGCTGATGTCGATAACCATGGCGGGAACGCCGGTGTTTGACCAGCCGGTCTATGCTGCTTCGGCGTCCTTTAGCGATGTGCCGGCCGGTCACTGGGCGTATGCGGCGGTGGATAAACTGGCGAAGGCCGGTTTTGTAGATGGCTATGGCGACAAGACCTTCCGCGGTGATAAGACGATGAGCCGCTATGAATTTGCCATTCTTGTGGCTAAAGCCATGGACAAGTTTGACAGTGCCGATGAAGCCAATAAACAACTGATCGATAAGCTGTCGGCCGAATTTGCCGGTGAACTTAACCGCCTGGGGGCCAGGGTGGCCAAAGTGGAAACCAAGACCAATACCTGGATTGGCGGCGAGACTCGTTTCCGGGTGGTGGGTAATGATCCTACCCCGGCCGGATCGAAGAAATTGTCCGGCTCTGATACGTTTGAATTCAGGCAGCGGATTAAATTCTGGGGCAATATCAACGACAATATGTCCTTCTTCGGCCGGCTGGCCACGAGCGGCGGCAATAAATTCGGCAATGCTGAATACAGTTCCGGCTCGGAGATTTCGCTTGATCAAATGAGTGTCACTGCTAAGAATACACTTGGCTTTGACTCCATACGCGTAGGCCGGACTGCTTTGGATTTCATCACGACCGGTTTAATCGGCAAGCCAATGAATGTGGACGGCATTATGTTTACCGACAGCTGGGATAAGCTCAGTTTTAAAGGCTGGACAGGAAATATTAAAAGCAACAAGTGGGATGCGAGTACTGCTAGATATAATGATAATGATTCTAATCAGTTTACCACCGGCCAATTAGGCTATAAAGTATCAAAAAATCTATCTCTTTATGGCGGCTACTACTGGGCGAGTGTTCCGGGGACCAGCACATCATCGGGGTTAGGCACGCTTAATACTTCGAAAGGGTCGTTTTCCAGCTCAGAAGGCTGGACCAGCTCTATAGTCTATAAGATGGGCAAATACACATTGCTGGGCGACTATGTAGGCAGCAAGCTGGACGGAGCAGTTGATTTGCCAGATAATCCCAAGGGATGGGCTATCCAATTTAGCAACAGTCAGGCGCCACCGGTCATGTATCAGGCAGTCGGTTTGGTAAACCCGGCCAAAACAGGTACGGATGCCTGGATGGTGTCATACCGCAGTGTGGATGCGGGCGCCATTCCCTCCGGTGCAGGCGGTTTTGATACGACAGCGGTAGCTAATCCTGGCCAGCCTTATAACGTATTTACTCATACCACTGATAATGTCAATGCCTGGTTTCTGGCCTATCAAAATGTTGTGGCTAAAAATGTAGTATTATCGCTTGAATATCAGGATTTCAAGATCAAAAACAAAGGCTTAACCACTTTGACAGACAGCCAATTAGATAAAACTTATATGATGAAGCTCGAATTCTTCTATTAAGCCTGCGGAATTAAAGATATTCAATTCTGCTGGTAGCAGGGACCCCGACTTGCTCGGGGTTGTCCTTTTATTGCCTGCCTACTTATTGGGATGAGGAGGTAACAGCTTGAATAATGATCGACTGGCAGCACCGGCGGTAGACGCAAGTGCGGTGCCGACCAGACAGCGCTTCCTTTTGATACTCATTTTGTTAATTACTTTGCTGGTAGCTTACCTTGACAGGGTGAATGTGTCGGTGCTGGTGGCCGATGACGCTTTTTTAACCGAAATGGGTATTAAGGGCGATGCTGTGGCCATGGGCTCCCTGATGTCTCTGTTTCTGGCTGCCTATGCCATTACCAATGCATTTCTCAGCCCCTTAGGGGACTGGTGGGGGCCTCGCAAGGTCATGGCGCTGGCCATTGCTTTTTGGGCAATCTCCTGCGTTTTCGGCGGTTTGGTAACAAATTTCGCCGGCATGATTGCTGCCCGCTGCATTCTTGGCCTGGGAGAAGGCATGCACTGGCCGATGCAAATGAAGTTTGTAAAAAACTGGTTTCCGCCGCAGGAGCGAGCCCGGGCCAATTCAACCTGGCTGCTGGGGCTGGCCGCCGGACCGGCGCTGGCCATGCCGTTTTTCGTCTGGATTGTGGGCAACTGGGGCTGGCGGACAAGCTTCTTCGTACTGGCGGCCATCGGCATTATTCCCTTTGTGCTGATTTGGTTCTTTACCGCTGATTATCCCCGCGACAATAAACGGATCAACCGCCTGGAACTCGCACATATTGAGGGCGGCCTGCAGGCTGAACGGCTGCAGCAAACGAAAGACGCAGGCGCTGTGAATGCCTCCGCCTGGGAAAACTGCCAGGGCTTTCTGCTGAATTTTGATTATTGGCTGTGTGTGATCTTTTATGTCTGCAGTTCATGGGCCTGGTGGGGGCTTATGACCTGGATTCCCTCCTACTTAAAAGACGTTGTGGGTTTTACCTGGAACAGCATGGGCTTTTGGGCCAATGCCCCGTATGCTGCATCCGTCGTAGCCCTTATCGTAGCTGGCTATCTAACGGATAAGGTGGAACGGAAAGCGACATTTGGCATTATCCATATGCTTGGCGGCGCGGCCGGCATCTATTTTGCTGCCCAGGCCAGCGGGCAGATCGAAGCCGCCCTCTGGCTCATTGTCGCCGTTGCCGCGCTGGTAGTGGGACTGCCCGGGCACTGGTCCATGATTCAGAAGGTTGTGCCGGAGAAGGCGCTGGCAACCGGCAGCGGTCTGGAAAGCGGCTTAGGCAGTGCCGGCGGGGCGGTTACCCCGGTTATTGTCGGCTACTTTATTAACATGACCGGCAGTTACAGCGGCGGCCTCATGTGTCTGGTAGCCTTTTGCCTGTTTGGCGCAGGCGCTATGCTGGCGCTTTGGTTCCGGAAAATTTGAGCAGACAGGACGCACGGCGGGTACTGTTCAAATAAATTATAAGAATAATATAAAAATATTGACAAAATATATTGTTTCCGCTAAGTTATATATAGATGTATATATAACTTAGCGGAATTCTTTATACCCGCATGCGGCAGATTCTGAGAGCATTGTGGTTAATGAATTGTCTTTGCAGGAAGGGCCTATGGAAGTCCAACATCCTTCTTAAAAGCTGTATCGCTGAGGATTATGGCAGGGAGGCGAAAGTATGCGCAAGTTGCAGCAAGTAATTGACATGGCAGAAATTTTTCGGGATGCAAGTGCCCTTGATTGTAATATTATTATATGTAATACGGATGCCGAAATTATCCATTTTGTTCCGGCTAAAGGCTTTGAAACCAATATACGAATCGGTGATGTTGCTATGGGAAAAGCCATCCGCGACTGTATTGCCCGGAAAAAAATTGTCCACAGTATTATTCCTGAACGTATCTATGGCTTGAAGCTAAAATCGGTTCTTTGCCCCATCCTTGAGGATGACGGGAATTTGTCGGGAGTTATTGGGACGGCTTCCAGCCTGCAGGCACAGGATTTATTATTTAAGGCTGCGACAACCATTGCGGCGGCTACACAACAAGTTAGCTCGACTTCGCTGGAACTGGCTCAGACAGCTGGACAACTGGCTGAGGATTTAGCCAATGTCAAGAACGGCATGGGACAGGTTCAACAGGAAATTGACAAGACCGATGATATTTTACAGTTTGTCAGTAATGTGGCCAGCAATTCCAATCTGTTGGGGCTTAATGCCGCCATTGAGGCGGCGCGGGCCGGCGATCAGGGACGCGGCTTTGCCGTTGTTGCGGAAGAAATCCGCAAAATGGCAGTTGACAGTGATCAGTCAGTAAAAAATATCAGAAGTATTTTGCAAAATATCCAGAAACAAACCCATATGGTGATTGCTACCATACTGTCCACTGCTGAATTAGGGCAGCGGCAGGCGGCAGCTACCCAGGAGATATCGGCTTCCATGGAACGGCTGTCAGCCTCGGCGGCAGATATAACAAAAGCTGCTGAAATGAGATAATTGCAATTTATTTAAAGGAAATTATAGGAATAATGCAAAGATATTGACAGGCATATTGTTTCCGCTAAGTTATTCACCCGCCTGCGGCAGATTTTGCAAGCGTTGTGGTTATTGAATTATTTTGAAGGAGGGGCTTATGGAAGTTAAGTTTGAGGAATTAGTGCAGGCTGCCCTGGCGGCCAATGCGGATCACGCGGCGATTGCCGAAGTGGCCGAAATCAATTTCGTCGAGGATTTTAGAAAAGCCTGTGAGCAAAATGTGTGCCGGAAATATAATACCAACTGGGTCTGTCCGCCTGCCGTCGGCTCCTTTGCCGAATTAAAAGCCAAAGCCTGTCAGTACAAAAACGGCCTGCTGTTTCAGACCGTTCACCAGATGAAAAGCGCTTTTGACTGGAAAGGCATGATGGCGGCCAAGAAGATTCATGACAGTGTGTTCAGAAGCATCCTGGACAGTGTTAAAACCAAGTTCAAGCTGCAGAATATCCTGCCGCTGAATGCGGGCAACTGTGAGTTCTGTGAACGGTGCGCTTATTTGGACAATGAACCGTGCCGCTTCCCGGAGGAGGCTTTTGCTTCGGTGGAAGCCTATGGCATTGATGTCATTAAGCTGGAGAAGACCTGTGGCATTCCCTATTATAATGGTAAGAACACCGTGTCTTATGTGGGGCTTATCCTGTTTAACGCCGAAAAAGCTGATTAACCTAACAACAACGTGGTTAGGCAGAACATAATGCAATGCGGCAAACCGCCTGACTGGTATTGGCTGGATACTGTCAGGTGGTTTACGTTATATTGTTAAAATTTTTATATTTTTAATTATTTTGTAATACATAAGGTTATGAATTTTATGCTAATTTAATGTCTGATACGTTACTATAAACATACCGGCATGGTTTAGGCGCCAGCCTACGCTGCCGGGAATCTACAGAAGCAAAGAATATAAGGAGGCAGGACTATGAATTCGGCTGTGTGGTGTGAGCATGATGAAAAAAACTCCAAATATACGACCGTTAAGCACAAGTTTGACGACAAAGAAGTATTGTTAAAAGTGCAGACCTGGATGTGTCCGGTTTGCGGTATTCATGGCTCAATTACAGAAGTGGCCGAAGTGGCGGAAAATAAGTAAAAATTAATCATGATGCAGTTGGGGGGCAATCGTTTTGAAAAGTGATGTTGAAATTGCACAGGAAGCCACAATGAAACCAATCACCGGCGTGGCGCAGGAACTTGATATTCCCGCCGCAGAACTGGAGTTGTACGGGAACTATAAAGCAAAAGTCTCGCTTAAAACGTGGGAACGGATCAATGCCAGGCCTGACGGCAAACTCATTCTGGTTTCGGCCATCAATCCGACGCCGGCCGGGGAAGGCAAGACAACAACAACGGTTGGGCTTGGCGACTCACTGCGCCGTAAAGGAAAAAAAGTCGTCATTGCCCTGCGCGAACCTTCTTTAGGACCCTGTTTTGGCGTTAAAGGCGGTGCGGCCGGCGGCGGTTATGCCCAGGTTGTGCCCATGGAAGATATTAATCTGCACTTTACCGGCGATTTTCATGCCATCACCACCGCGCACAACCTGCT
>JAEZQV010000160.1 GCA_023441125.1 Bacillota bacterium | reverse complement strand
TTGCTGCCGCATACCGACCAGCAGGCGTGCCGGCAGATTTGCGAGCGTATTCGCGCTGCCTGTGACGAGATCGACGACTGCACCATCCCGGTGAGTGCCGCAATCGGCACAGCGACTCTGGATACGGGGCTTATCCAGCTTGAGGAATTGTTTAACATTGCTGAGAACAGGATGTACAGCGATAAGCTGGTGAAAGGGCGGGAAGTAAGAAAACGGATTATTGCCAGTCTGGCCGGCAGCCTGCAGGCGCGTTGCTTTGAAAGTGACGGCCATAGCGACCGGGTAAGACAGTTGGTCGTTAACTTTGCCGGCTTTCTAGGCTTCGAGACAAATTCCAGCGAAATAAAACTGTTGCACCAACTGGCCGAACTGCACGATATCGGTAAAGTCGCCGTTCCCGGCGAGATATTGGGTAAAGCCGGCATGCTGACACCCGGTGAGTGGGAAATTGTAAAAAGTCACAGCGACGTAGGCTACCGGCTGGCACAGTCCATTGGTGAGTCCGCCGTCGCCGATATTCTTCTGGCGTTGCACGAGCGCTGGGATGGCAGCGGCTATCCCTACCGGCTGCATAAAGAGGAGATACCCCTTCTGGCCCGGATCTTTGCCCTGGTTGAAACGTATGACGTGATTACCCATGACCGCCCTTACCGGACGGCCCTGGACAAATCCGCCGCCCTGCGGGAAATCGAGGCGGGAACCGGTTTGCAGTTTGATCCGGGGCTGGCGCGGCGCTTTGTCGAGTATATGAAACGAAGATAAAGAAAGGATGACTGACAAGATAGGGGGTGTGATAATGCAATTGTCCTATCAGGCATGGATTAACTATGTTGTGAAAGGAATTTCCACCAAAGACTATATTCAGATTGCCAGACCGATCATTCTTGATTCCTGGCGCCGGTGCCGGGCAAAAGGGCTGGACCCTATGGGGGTGCCGCTCCCGGCGCGGATATCGGAGCAGGAATTAGCGCTGCGGCGAAAGACCCATCAGAAGCTGATTAATGTTGCCCAGCCTTTTTTGCGCAGGTTGTACGAAGTGGTAAAGGGGTCCGGCTTCGTGGTGGTTCTGCTTGATCAGGATGCCTGTATTATGGACCTGGTAGGTGATCAGGAATTCCTAAGCAAGCATAATTGTTTTGTTATTGGCGAGTATTGGGACGACGAATTTAAAGGCACGAATGCGATGGGGCTGGTGAAAAGAAGCAAAAAACCGCTGCAGGTCCTGGCAAATGAGCACTATTTAAGCTGCAATCACTGGCTTACCTGTTCGGCCGCACCGATTTACGGCATAGATGAACAAGTTATCGGTATTATTGATGTGTCCGGTGACTGGCGGCATACCCACGCCCATACTCTGGGTATGGTGGTTGCCGCCGCTCAGGCCATTGAGCATCAAATGCGGTTGGAGGCGGCTCATGCGGAGATTACCCAGTCGTATAATAATATTGCCGCTATTATTGAATCAATGTCTGACGGCCT
Source organism: Bacillota bacterium (assembly GCA_023441125.1). Next base: position 12,660 of record JAEZQV010000160.1, on the reverse strand, counting down.
TATTTCGTTTGACGGCAATGGCCAGATTACCAAAGCCAATCCTCTGGCGCTTAAAATTTTAGCACTTCCAGAAGAGGCGGACTATGGCGCGCTAATCAGAAGTGTGCCGGCCATTACCAAAATTATCGAGGATATCCTCCTGTATGGTCGTAAAATTAACGACGAGGAAATTTTTTTTGATACCAGACGCGGGCAGGTGCGAACTCACCTGAGCGGCCGGCCAATTTTCGACCAGTTGCAGAAAATCTGCGGCGGCGTAATTACTTTGCGGGAAACCGGTAAGGTCCATCGCTTGGTTAGTAAAATCGTAGGGGCGGTAGCGAAATTTACTTTTGAAGACATTATCGGTGCCAGCCCTGCCTTGCAGCAGGCCATACATGTTTCCAAAACGGTGGCCAGCAGCATGTCCTCCGTGTTTCTGCTGGGAGAGAGCGGCACAGGCAAAGAGATGTTTGCCCAGGCGATCCATAATAGCAGCCTGATGGCGAGCGGTCCGTTTGTCGCCATCAATTGCGCCGCCGTACCCCGCGAACTGATTGAGAGCGAGCTTTTCGGCTACGAGGAAGGCGCATTCACAGGGGCAAAACGGGGCGGGCGCCCCGGCAAATTTGAGTGGGCCAATGGTGGGACGATATTTTTGGATGAAATTGGCGACATGCCTTTGGAAACGCAGGCATCGCTCTTGCGGGTGCTGCAGGAAAAGCAAGTCGTGCGGATCGGCGGTTTTAAACCTGTTCCCGTTAATATCAGGGTTATTGCCGCCACTAACCGGGACGTCCGTGAAGAAGTCCGCAAGGGAAACCTGCGCTGGGATCTTTATTACCGCCTGAACGTCATCAGTATTACCATTCCGCCGCTCAGAGAGCGGGATAATGATGCAATCCTGCTGGCCAATTACTATATTGCCAAGTTTTCGGAAATATTGAAACTTTCCCCCTGCAAGATGGAACCGGCAGTTGTTGAAGGACTGCGGCGCTATCCATGGCCGGGCAATGTCCGGGAGTTATCCAATATGATGGAGCGAGCGGTAAACCTTGCCCAGGGGAATACCATCCTGCTTGATCATTTCCCGGAGTTTCTGCAGAAGCTGCCGGGAAAACCGCTAAAGAAACCGGCTCACAGCCAAGAGACGCTGGATCATTCACAAAAAAGGCTGATCGAGGACAGCCTGCGGCTAGTTGACGGTAATATCGCCCGCTGTGCGGAAATTCTGGGCATTGGTCGCAATACATTATACCGAAAATTAAAAAAATATGGTATCGAACGTGAGGCAGGCAAATGAAATAAGTAATTAACGCGAGGGAGCATGTTCTATTTTGGAACATGCTCCATTTTGGTTATGATGCCGGCCAAACCTTTAAATATAAAGAATATTTAAATAATTATTTCTTGCCCTGTGTGCTTTTATGGAACACAGAAAAAGTTGGTCAAACCGGGAAACCCGCAGAAAAAGCGGCATTTTCCGTTGGCATGGTAGTTGCGTATTCTATGAATTGGATTTCCGGATATTCAAAATTAAAGGAGGTTGTATTCATGTCGAACTCAGTACATGCCAAAATGATAGCTGAGGCTTTGGCTGCGCAAAAAGCGGACATTGCCGTGCTGAAAGCCAAAAGGGGGCAGGCTTTTACCATCGCCGATGCCAAGCCGTATGTCGATGCTGTCAATGGAATGACCGTGGGAGAAGGACAAAGCCGGGAGGTAATTCGTCTTCATACTGATTCTGTCAATGCACACTATGACATTTTGTCGGAATTAACCAAAACAGTACGCCCGGAAGATGATCCGTTTGTTGAACACTACCAGACTCCGGCCATTTTGGAAATTCTTTATCAACTTGACCCTGGTTTCCGTTCTGCTATGGAACAATTTATTGCCGCCATTCCGGACCATGAAGCCTTCATCGGGCGGGAATCCGCCCGTCGCTATGGCGGTTTCTACGGTCCTACCTGTGTGGTTGACTTTGCCTTCTGCCCAGGCTCGACCAGCAATGTTGTCAATAAAATCGTAAGCGGTTTGAATATTGACAAAAAGTACAAACAAGCCATCCTGTCGGCGAAATCCTGGGGCATGAACACTTCTTACGGCGTCGGCGCCGCCTTTGCCGCTGCGGTTGAAGCGGGCAAAACCATGACCCAGGCCGTGAAAGAAGAAATTGCCATGCTCCAACTGGTATACCGCCAGCCAATTGAAGCCCAGACCAAGCTGATGACCGAGCATGGGCATTCATCCTTTGATGTGAAGAAATATATGGAAAGCTACAAGCAAAAGATGACGCCTGCGGTTAAGGCGGCTGTTGAGGCCGGCGTGCATTACGGCAACATCGTGACCGTGCCGGCCTACTGTGTGGGTGATGTTGCCCATCATATTTCCCAGTCGATGTTTAATATGACCAAAGATGACGTCACCATGGGGATCATTGAAGCTGTCAGTGATGTGATGGAAAAGACGCTGGCTCTGGGCCTGGAACAAGGCTACAAAAGCCATTATGACATTCTGAGCGTGGCGACCGGCTCCACGGCGGCGGCAACGGCCTACATTCTGGAGAAAGACGGTTTCACTGTGCCAATGGTGGTGGACTTGCTGACCAAACGCTACACCAACTACGTGCAAAAATATCCGAACCGGGGACCGGCTGCGGAGTTACATAACTGTGACTTTATGGATATGATCCATCGCGGCAGTAAAATTATTGAAGTTGCGCCGCTTGGCGCCGGCGGCAAAGTTAAGGGAATACCGGTTCAACTGGCAGCAATTGAGGCTAATGAAGCGGTAGCCAATCCGCAGCGTTATACCTATCCGGCCTGTGCAATTACGGTACGGTTCTCGTCGCTGATGCGTTTGGCCGACTTCCCCTGCCTGCTGACCAGTGAGCCGGTAACGGCAACCTTGATGACTAATATTATTGCGCTGGATCCGGCCAACCCCGGTTCGCCGGCGCGGGTGTGCAAAGACTGTGCAGTGACTACGCTGATTAAACGCCATGAATACTGCAACTGGAAGCAGTCGGTGTAAGGCAGCCACAGCATTGCATTCTAACTGGCAAGGCACTTAAGAATCCGCTTGGCCGCGGGGCCGGTTTAACTGTCCCCGCGGGTAAAGCGCCTGCGGCATAATCACAATGAATCGGCCAATGTTCGGGGATCGATGATTAGGGGTGGGAGAATGCCAGCGACTTTTTGGCTTAGCACGGGAGCGCGCCTGCATCTGGGGCAATTGGATCTCAACGGTTCGTTAGGGCGTATCTATGGCGGTATTGGTTTGGCTCTGGACCAGCCCAGGCTGGAACTGGAGGCCTGGCAGGCAAATGAAGTCGAAATCACAGCCCCCGAGGAAGAACGCAAACGGATTGAAAAGATAACATCCCTTTATCTTCAGCATTATTCGCTGCCGGGGATTGCCATCCGTGTTGCCAGGACCTTGCCGGCACACAGCGGCCTGGGTTCCGGCACTCAGCTGGCGCTGGCCCTGGGCTTGGCAGTTAGCCGTGTTTACGGTTTGCAATTACCGCTGCCGGAACTGGCGGGCGTAACCGACCGGGAGTCCAGTCGGTCGGGACTGGGCGTCGCCACGTTCCAACAAGGCGGTTGTGTGGTGGACGGTGGTAAGCCGCTCAACAGGCAGGGCGACGCCGGCGGACCGCAATATTATGTGCCGCCCCTGGTGGCGCGGCTGCCTTTTCCCCGGGAATGGCGGGTTATTCTGGTCCTGCCTTACAGCCCGGTGCGAGTGTCGGGCAGCACTGAAGAAAATAAATTCAGGGCCCTGGCGCCCATGGATGAACACATAGCCGCCAGCATTACCCGGCTGGTGCTGCTGCAGTTATTACCGGCTCTGGCCGAAAAGGATCTGCCGGCCTTTGGCCAGGCAGTGACTCAAATTCAAGAGTATCTTGGCGATTATTTTACTCCCGTACAGGGCGGCCGGTTTGCCACGGAAGAAGGCACACAGGTGGCGAAGTATTTGCTGTCCCGCCGGGTTACCGGCGTGGGCCAAAGCTCCTGGGGACCGACAGTCTACGGTTTCGCCCCCGGGGACCAGGCCGATGCCCTGATCGCTGAGATCAGACAATTTGTCGATGCCAGAACCCGGGTCTGGACAGCCGCCGGGATTAATCACGGCGCCAGCTGGGGCTGGCGCGGGCAATAAAGCGTGAGGTCGGCAACCATGACTGAGAAAGAAGCGCCAGCCCTGGCGAAAATCGCCTGGGGCATTACCGGTGCCGGCCATTTCTTGCCGGCGTGTATAGAAATTCTATGTCAATTGCGGGCAGTGGACGTATTCCTGACCAGGGCAGCGGCGGAAGTGCTTGGCGATTATCATTTATGGGAACGGCTCCGGCAGTCCGGCCACAATCTGTTTTGGGATACGAGCGCCAGTTCCCGGCCGGTGACCAAGCTGTATGGCGGCCGTTATCAGACTGTCGTAATCGCCCCGGTCACGGCTAATTCCATGGCCAAAATGCAGCTGGGAATAGCCGATACCTTAGTGACGAATTTATTCGCGCATGCCGGCAAATGCCGGCTGACGACCATATTGCTCCCCTGTGACAGCGGGGAAACCGCCGTGAGCAAAACTCCCAGCGGGGATAGCATTCCCGTGTATATACGCGGGGTAGACCGGGCAAACACGGCCGGGCTGGCAGAGTGGCCCGGCGTGGTTGTAGTTAAAAATCCTGCAGAACTAAATGCACTGTTAGCAGCCGCCGGGTGACAGTGCCGCAAAGGGGATTGGTTTCATGTCTTCTGCCGAAAAGTATGTATTAATAACCGGCAAGATTGCGCGCCGGGCTTTGGAAAGAACGATGAGCAGTTTCACCATGACCAGCGCCTGGGAGATAAAAATGCTGGAATGTTCGGTAGCGGCGCTGATGACAACCGGCTTTATCGCCCGTAAGCTGGCCGGCAAGCAGCCTGAGCTGGCTGGCAAAACCATCATTATTCCCGGCTTATGCCAGGGAAACCTGGCGGAAATCTCCCAGGCCACCGGGTGCCGGGTGCTTAGGGGACCGGATGATTTAAAAGATCTGCCGGTTTATTTCCAGGGACCGGTTCCCGGGGAGGCTATGCCGACCGGAAAGCAAGCGGCCAATCTGCCGGAATCGCCTATTAAGATTCTGGCAGAGATTGTGGACGCCCACCGCCTGACTATGGGCCAAATCATGGAGCGTGCCTGTTATTATCATAACCAGGGTGCCGATATTATCGATATCGGCAGCAGCGTTAACGAGCCGTTTCCCCATCTGCCGGCCGTTATCCGGGCGCTGAAGGCCGAAGGGTTTACCGTCAGTATCGACAGTCACCGGCCGGAGGATATTATTGCCGCCGGTCAGGCAGGTGTGGATCTTGTACTCAGCGTAAACTCCCTCAATCTGGCCGTGGTCCGGGAACTGGCCTGCCCGGTGGTGATCATACCCGATGAGGATGACGACCTGGCTTCCCTGTACCGCAATATTAAAATCCTGGAGACGTGGCATAAAACCTATATTGTTGATCCCATTTTACCCCCGCTGACAATGGGCGTGGCGGCAAGTATCTGCCGCTGCAGCGAGATAAGGCGGCATTTGCCGGAATGCGCGATGTTGCTGGGATCAAGCAATGTCACCGAACTGGTGGACGCCGACAGCACCGGTGTAAACGCCATGTTGGCCGGACTGGCCACCGAGCTGGGCGTCAATTACCTGCTTACCACCGAGGTAAGCCACCGGGCCCGGGGAACAGTACGGGAGACCAGGCAGGCCTGCAATCTGTCTTATCGGGCGCTGACGGCCGGCAGGCTGCCGAAACATCTTGATTATGGACTGCTTACCATCAAGGACCCTTATGGCAACGGCTTTGCCGAGGCGGAATTACGGGAGATGCACCACGCCATCAAGGATGAGAACTACCGTATCTTTGTCACCGGCCAGTTTATTTATATTTTTAATAACCGGATTTTTTTACGGGGAACCCGGGCTCAGGATATGTTCCCGCGTCTGATGGTGAAAGATTCCGCCCATGCCTTTTATCTGGGCCGGGAATTGAACAAAGCCGAGCTGGCCCTGCAGCTGGGAAAAAAATATACCCAGGACTGTCCGCTGCGCTGGGGCTATCTGAACCAGGAAGCCGGCCAGGGCGCCAAAGCAGGTGATGCCGATGGTGCTTGAAGCCATTGTATGTACGATAAATGCCGCCGGCCAGCCCAACTTTGCCCCGATCGGAGTTCACGTTGCCGGCAGCAGGGTCAGGCTGTGGCTGTATTCAGGGTCCCATACCTATGCTAATCTTCACCTGAACCGGCAAGGCGTTATTTGTTTCAGTGATGACGTATTGCTGTTTGTGGAAACAGCCCTTTTTTCCAGTTGCCCGCCCCATGTACCGTCCGTAAAGGTGCTGCCGCCGACCCTGGCCGCTGTGGGCGCAGTTTGGGAATTCAGCGTAGCTGATTTTGACGACACGAGCGAACCGGCGCTTATTCTGGCCGAAGTCGTTTATACCCGGGCCGGCGACAGCCGCTTCAACGGCTTTTGCCGGGCAAAAATGGCGGTTTTGGAGGCCGCCATTGCCGCTACCCGCTGGCAACTGGCGCCGGCGCAGCTGGTAACCTGCTGGCACCACTGGTCGGCGATTGTCGGTAAAACCGGCGGCAGGCAAGAATTGCAGGCTTTTGACAGAATCGCCGCTTTTTTAAACAGTAAGGGCGTGGTGTTGCCAGCCGCCGCCGCAGAGTATTCCCAAGGCAGCCGGGCAACCGCTGACCGGTCCTGCTAACGCAATCCAGAAACAAAGGAGGGCTTCTTTTGAAAAAAATTCTGGTGCAATTGGATACAGATCTCCAGGCCAGTGTATTTGATCAAATCGCGGCTTATGACGCCGGTGCGGATCAGATCCTCACTTATAGCGGCATCAGTGCCGGCAGTGTGACCAGTCTTGTTCACGGCGCCATGTTCACCCGGGGCGGAGAAACATTGCGCAATACAGCCATTTTTATCGGCGGTACCCAGGTAGTGCCGGCGGAAGCGGTTATGAAACAAGTGCTGGCCACTTTTTTTGGCCCGGTCCGCGTAGCCGTCATGTTTGACGCCAATGGCTGCAACACAACGGCGGCGGCTTTAGTCCGCAAGCTGGCCCGGGGACGCGTGCTGGCCGGCAAGAAGGCGCTGGTACTGGCCGGGACCGGACCGGTGGGTATGCGGGTTGCCAGGCTGCTGGCCCAAGAGGGCTGCCGGGTATTGCTCTCTTCCCGCTACAGCAGCCGGGCATTGGCCGCCTGCCAGCATCTGCAGGCTGAAACAAAGCTCCGGCTGGAACCGGCGCAAGTGGCGAGTGAATTGGACCTGAAGGATATTCTGGCCACCGGTGTGAACATCATCGCCTGTTGCGGCGCCGCCGGCGTTCAACTGCTGACTCAGTCGCTGTGGTCGAACTGCAGTTCCCTGGAGGTGGCTGCCGACATCAATGCGGTGGCGCCGCTGGGAATCGAGGGAATCAAGGTAACGGACGACGGCCGGGAGCGGCAGGGGAAAATTGTCTATGGAGCTATTGCCATCGGTAATCTGAAGATGAAAATCCATGCTGCCGCCGTGCAGGCGTTATTTATGGCTAATGACAGGGTGATGGACAGCGGGGCGATCTATGATTTAGCCAGAGAAATCGGAGACTGAGCGCGTGTTCGTGCTGGTGGGCGTGAGCGCCAGGGCCTTGCTGGAGTCAGCCGTTGCCTCAGGATACCAAGCCATGGCCATTGATTATTTTGCTGATCAGGACTGCCGGTGGCGTGGCGAAGCATTCCGGCTGGATGAGTTAGGCTTTGCGGCCGCGGCCGGCAACCTGCTGCCGGCCGCGGCGAAGGTTGTACTTTCCCGGCCGGATTGGCGGCAGCACTATCAGGGGCTGGTCTATGCCGCCGGACCGGAAAACTGGCCGGACGGGTTACCCTGGTGGGAGAAAACGGGGTTGCTTTGGGGCAACAGCGCGACTACCCTTCAACAGGTGCGGAACCTGCAGGAATGTAGTGCTGTTTTGCCTGCCGGCTGCTTCCTACCGCCTTTTTATACTCCGGCAGCATGGCGCCGGCAAAGCGGTAAGGGTGTAAGGTGGCTTGTCAAGCCGGTGAACAGCGGCGGGGGGCGGGGTATCCGCTGGCTGGCGGACAACAGCCGGCTGGCTGAAGCGCAGGTGACTGCGCTAAGCAACAAAAAAAATCCTTATATCATCCAGCAATTTATTCCCGGTATTCCGGCATCTGTTACGTTTATTGCCGATGGTGAGCAGGCGGTGATCATGGGCACCAGCAGGCAGCTATTGCCGCAGGCAGGGCGCTATCCCGTCCGGTTTGACTACGCCGGCAGCATTGTGCCGCTGGACTTGCCGGCCGGCCAGGTGGCGGCGCTGACCGGGCCGCTCGACCAGGTCGTGAATCGTCTGACGCGGACCGGCCGGCTCAAGGGAATAAACACGTTGGATTTTATTGTCAACCAGCAGGGAATTTGGCTGCTGGAGGTTAATCCCCGCTGGTCGGCTTCGGCGGAGCTGATTGAACGCTGGCGCGGCGAGCGCTTATTTGCCCGGCATCTGGCGGCGGTTGCCGCCGACAGCAAATGGGCGGCCGGCATCAGCCTGAGCAGCGCCTGCCAGTCTGCCGGTTATTGGGGCAAAAAAATCATTTATGCGCGCAAAACAATTACCGTGCAGGCAACCGACGCTGCTCTAAGGCATTACTACCGCCAGGGTCTCCGGGATATTCCCCTTCCCGGGACTTGCATAACCGGCGGTCAGCCGCTGTGTACCGTGCTGGCCTGGGGAAAAACCGGCGCCGCCTGCCGCCGGCAACTGTTACTCAAGGCGGCCTGGGCCGAGGCGGCATTAGCTGACTGCCCGGTGCCGGCCTGCCGGTGAATAATGGCAAACAGGCTGGAATTCTATGATAGATAAGGAGATTGCAATGGGAAGCATGTCCGGTATATTGATTACTGTCAGAAGCGGCAAACAGGGAGCCGAGATGGTCAGCGGCAAAACTACCAGGGAATATCAGGCCGAGATAGCCACACTGCGCATTAACCCGGCAGATCTGACCGAACTGGGCGCCGCTCCGGGGCAAACCATATTGTTGAAAAGCTCTTATGGGCAGATTACAGTCACCTGCCGTCCGGCCGAAGGGCCGCGGGGTTTTTTCTTTCTGCCGCTGGGGCCTGTGGCCAACCGCGTTTTCAGTTCCGCGACAGCGGGAACCGGGGTGCCGGACTGGAAAGGGCTGCCCGTAACCTTGATGTCCGGCTGCGGTGCGGATGAGCAGGCGACAGCAGGAACGGAGGAAGAGCAATGATTCACCGGGACGTAGTTTGCACCTTTTGCGGCTGCCTCTGCGACGATTTGGAGGTCGAAGTGACAGATAACCGGATCACCGGCGTTAAGCGGGCTTGCCTGGTCGGGCGGAACAAAATTATGCATGCTCAGGCTAATACACCGGTACCGAGTATTGCCGGCCGGGAAGTGCCCATGGCCGAGGCCGTTGAAGAAGCGGCCCGCATTTTAAGCGCAGCCCGCAATCCGCTGGTTTACGGCTTAAGCAGCACCACCACCGAAGCGCAGCGGGAGATGGTGGCTATTAATGAACTGATCGGCGGCACGCTGGATAACCCGTCCTCGTATTGCCACGGGCCGGGCGTATTGGCCCGGCAGCAGGCCGGGATAGTTACCTGCACCTTGGGTGAAGTGAGAAACCGGGCCGATTTAATTATCTTTTGGGGCTGCAATCCCATGGAATCCCATATGCGCCATCTCAGCCGCTACTCGGTCATGCCCCAGGGGCTGTTTACGCCGGCAGGCCGGAAAGGCCGGCAAGTGATAGCCATTGATGTCCGTCCCACAGCTACAACGAAAAGTGCCGATTGGTTCTTACAGGTAACACCTGGCCAGGATTTTGAAATCGCCACCGTATTACGGGCGTTGCTCAAAGGCCTGCCGCTGGAGAATGAAGCGGCCAGCGGCGCCATTGCCGGCATACCGCTGGACGCCTGGCGCCGGCTTGCCGACACAATACGCGATTGCCAGTACGGCGTCGTTTTCTTTGGTCTTGGCCTGACGCAAAGCCGGGGCAAGGATCTTAATATTGAATTGCTGCTGAACCTGGTCAGCGAGGTCAATCAGTATACCCGCTTTTACGCTATACCCATGCGCGGGCATGGCAATGTAAACGGCAGCAATCAGGTAATGGCCTGGCAAACCGGGTTTCCGCTGGCGGTAAACACCAGCCGCGGCTATCCCCGCTTTAATCCGGGCGAGTTTAGTGTTGTGGATATGCTGGCCAGGCGGGAGGTGGATGCCGCCCTGGTGGTCGCTACCGATCCGGGCGCCCACCTGCCGCAGGATGCCGTCCGGCATTTGCGCCATATCCCCACCATTACATTGGAACCGCACAATAATATGACCACGCCGTGGGCCCGGGTTGTTATTCCGGTTGCACCGGCCGGTGTCGGCGCGGCCGGAACCTTTTACCGGATGGACAATATTCCCCTCAGGGTCAAGAAAATCATTGATTTTCCCTATCCACCCGACGAAGAAGTGCTACAGGTGATAAAGGAGAAAATTGCCAATGCTAAAAATAATTAACGGGCAAGTATATGATCCGGCTAACGGAATCAAGGGAGAAATCCGGAATATATGCCTGGCAGGGGGGAAAATCGTCGCCGATGCGGCGGAATTTGCCGCCAGGAATGAACAAGTCCAAATCATCGATGCGGCCGGCTGCGTTGTTATGCCCGGCGGAGTGGACATTCACGCCCATGTAGCCGGCACGAAAGTCAATAGCGGCCGGATTATGTGTCCGGAAGACCACTATGATCACTTCCGGTCCAGAACGGCGGTGGCCCGCGCCGGCAGCGGCTATACTGTACCCAGTACATTTTTGACAGGATATAACTATGCTCTCCTGGGGTATACGACGGTATTTGAGGCCGCGGTACCACCGCTGGAGGCCAGGCACGCCCATGAGGAATTGCAGGATATTCCCTTGCTGGATAATGGCTTTTACACCTTAATGGGCAATAATTACATGATTATGAAAATTCTGAGTGACACTGATGCTGTGCGGCGGCGCGAGCGCCTGCGGGAGACGGTGGCCTGGCTGCTCCGGTCCACCCGGGGATACGCCGTGAAAGTGGTCAATCCCGGCGGCGTGGAAAGCTGGAAGTGGAATAAAGGCAGCGTGAACCTGGATACTCCGACTCCGCCGTTTGGCGTAACGCCGCGGCAAATCATCCAGGGTCTGGCGGCGGCCGCCGAGGAGCTAAAATTGCCTCATCCCCTGCATCTTCACGCCAACCATCTGGGGGAGCCGGGCAATTATGTCACGACGCTGGACACCATGCGCGCCCTGGAAGGCCGGCGGACGCATTTCACTCATTTGCAGTTTCACGCCTACGGTCAGGGAAAAAGCGGCGGTTTTACCTCCGCGGCGGCCGAGATCGCGGCCTATCTCAACACTCATCCGGAGTTTACCTGCGATGTGGGGCAGATTGTGTTTGGGCCAGCCACTACCATGACCTCAGATGCCCCCATGCAATTCAGGCTGCATCAGGTGACCGGAAACAAGTGGGGCAGCAGTGATGTGGAAATGGAAAGCGGTTCCGGTATCGTGCCTTTACTGTACCGGCCGCAAGTGCTGGCCAATGCGGTTCAATGGGCTGTCGGCCTGGAATTGTTACTCTTAGTGAACAATCCCTGGCAGATTTTCCTGACGACAGATCATCCCAATGCCGGTCCGTTTGTCGCCTATCCGGATATTATTCAGCTGCTGATGGACGCCGGCTACCGCCGGTCCCGGCTGGCTGAACTTCATGCCCGTACCACCCGGGTCACCCAACTGCAGGACATCGACCGCGAATATACCCTGGACGAGATTGCCGTTATAACCCGCGCCGGTACGGCCCGGGCGCTGGGACTGAAACATAAAGGGCATTTAGGCGTGGGAGCCGATGCCGATATTGCCGTCTACCGGCAGCGGCATAATATCCGGGACATGTTTGCCCAGCCGGACTATGTCATCAAAGAAGGAAAAATTGCCGTTCATAAGGGTGAAATCATGGCAAGCTTTGACGGTAAAACGCTGGTTGCCGGCCCGGCCGGGGAACAGAAACTGCCGGCCGATCTGGCGGCAATCTTTGCCGGTTATTATTCGGTAGCGGCCGCCAACTTTGCCGTGGAAGCGGAATATGTGCCCAGGCCGGAGGTGATTGCATGCGGGTAAACGGCATAGAAATTCAGGATACCTTTGCGGAGGCCTTTCCCATGTACGGAACCCGGCTGACCATTACCGCCGTCAATGAAAAATGGGTCAGGGAAGCGGCCTTGGCGGCTACCGGCTTTGCCACCTCGGTCATTGGCTGCGGCCTGGAGGCCGGCATTGAAGGTCCGGCCGGGAACACGCCTGACGGCCGTTGCGGACTAGATTGCCTGTTCTTTGCCATGGCGAAGGAGGACCTGGCAAAACAGCTTATTAAACGGGCCGGGCAGGCCATCATGACGGCGCCAACCTCGGCCTGTTATGACGGTGGTCTGACGGCTGACGAAAAGAGCAGCGAAGTGGCGGGTGAAAAGCTGGATATTGGCGGCAAAATACGCTATTTCGGTGACGGCTACCAGGCCAGTAAAATCATCGGGCCTGAACGGTATTGGCGTATTC
>JAEZQV010000118.1 GCA_023441125.1 Bacillota bacterium | reverse complement strand
GATGAGATCTAGCTGGTTTGAATAACAGATACCGGTTTGCGGTAATATGGCAAACCGCAGCGAAAGCGCGGCTCCGGATGCGGGAGCCGCGCTTTCGCTGTACAGCTTTAAGGCGAACCTTGGCAGCAACCGTTTTAATTTCCTCACTAGCCGCTATTTGTATCACTAAATATCTTTGCAGCGAAGAGGAATTTTGACATTTGATGTCAAAATTCTCAATAAAGTGTTTGCCAGGAGGTAAGCCGGCATTGAATACGGATAATTTATTTGCGGATTTTATTCAGGAGGCGCGCAGTTATATTGCGGACATGGAAGTATGTCTGCTGGCCTTGGAACAGGAAAACTATGAAGACGATACGGTAAACCGCTTGTTTCGGGCTGTGCATACCATTAAGGGGACAGCTGCTTTTTTTGATTTGACCACAATTGTCGAATTAACCCACACCCTGGAGAACCTGCTTGATCAGTTGCGCAACCGGGAATTGGCAGTTACCACTGCGCTGGTTGATATGCTGCTGGAAGTGCTTGACCTCCTAAAACAACTGGTAAATCAGCCGGCAGTCAGCCAGGGTAAGGATATCGGCCCGGCGCTGGTCAAAATCCGCTCTTTTTTGGCTGCACCGGAGCCTGCGCCGCAGAATATGGACGATGCCTGGGAAATGTGGGACCAGCTTATGGCTGAATCGCTGCCGGAGTCCCCGGCGGAAACGGGCAGTAGTCAGCCGTCAGCGCCGGTCCCGGTTCCGGGCGCAGCCGCGTCGGCGCTGATCGCGACTCCGCCGCATGTACCGCCCGGCAGCGGTTCGGCTGAGCAGGCCGTTCAGACTGCCGCCGCGGTCCAGCCGCAAAAAGAGGAAAATACCGGCGGCAAGGTCGTGGAAGACAGTATCCGCGTCGGCGTGGACTTATTAAATGATTTGCTGAATATTGCCGGTGAAATGGTGCTCAGCCGCAATCAACTGCTGAAAATTGTGGAGGCCGGCGGCCGGGAAATTCCCAATTTGGAGCTGGTGTCCCGCAATATTGATTTCATGACTACCCGTTTGCAGGAACGGGTTATGCAGGCGAGAATGCAGCCGGTATCGCATATTTTCAGCAAAATGCCGCGTATTGTCCGGGACCTGGGCCGGAAAATTGGCAAAGAAGTTGATTTGTTGATCAAAGGGGAAACTGTTGAACTGGATAAGACCATTATGGAGGGGCTTTTGGACCCGCTTACGCATTTGGTGCGCAATGCCATTGACCACGGTCTGGAGCCGGCTGAGGAGCGGCGGCAGGCCGGCAAGCCCCTGGCCGGGCGACTGCTGTTAAAAGCCAGCCACGAAGCCGGCAAGGTGGTTATTGACGTGTCGGATGACGGACGGGGTATTGATGTTGCCAAAGTAGCCCGTAAAGCTGTGCAACAGCGCCTGGTTGAGCCGGAACTGGCCGGTTTGCTGGAAAACGGGCAAATCCTGTCCTTTCTGTTTCATCCGGGCTTTTCGACAGCGGAAAAAATCAGTGATATCTCCGGACGTGGCGTGGGGCTGGATGTGGTCAAGACCAATATTAAAAAATTAGGCGGCAAAATTGATATTATTACCGAGCAGGGAGCCGGTACGACATTCCGCCTGATGATGCCGCTGACCCTGGCCATCATTGCCAGCATCATCGTGGAATCGTCGGGACAGCTGTTTGCTTTGCCGCAGGCCAATCTCAAGGAATTTGTCCTGGTACAGGAGGACGAGAGCCGGACTACGGTTGAATTTGTCAGGGAGCATCCGGCGCTGTATCTACGGCAGGAATTGCTGCCGGTTATCCGGCTGTCACGGGTAGTCGGCCTGGAGGAAAACACGGCCTGCCCAGATACCGAGTATTTCCGGCAGGCCGGTCGCAATTATTCTTTTTTAGTGGTGAAAAGCGGTTACCGGCAGTTTGCCCTGGAAGTCGACCGTATTTTTGACAGTGAGGAAATACTGGTGAAGCCTTTGCCGCCGGCGCTTAAAGATTGTGACTGGTATTCCGGTACCACTGTGCTGGGGGACGGCCGTATTGCCATGATTCTGGATACCGAGAATCTTCGCGCCAAAGCCGGAATTTTTTTAATTGAGGAAGAATTTGCTCAATATCATAATGATGCCCTCATGGCGGCGCAGGCTAAAAAAGCGGCCGACAGCCAGCGTTTGCTTTTATTCCGTTGCTCGGGCGGGGAAACAATGGGCTTGGATCTGGGAATGGTGGCCCGGGTGGAGGAGGTAGCAACCGCTTCCATCGAAAGTATCGGCGAACATGAGTATGTCAGTTTTCGTGGCCGGTCGTTGCGCGTCATCCGGCCGGAGGCCTTTCTGCCCATCAAGCGGAAGGCGGTAGAGCCTGAACGGCTGTATCTGGTTATTCCCCGGCTAATCAGGCGGCCGGTGGCGCTTATCGCCCACGAGATTATCGATATTGTCGAAACCAATGCCGCTTTGGATACCGATGTAATCTCCGGTTCAGGCATTATTGGCTCCACACTGATTGACAACCATATGGTGCTAATGGTCAACTTATATGAACTCCTGGAATTAGCGGAACCTGGCGGACAAAAGACGGCGGCGTCGGCCGATACGCCGGAACGAAAAGTTCAGGTTCTGCTGGCCGAGGATACACCGTTTTTTGCCCGGATGACCAAAGGGTATCTGGAATGGGCCGGTTATGAAGTTTTGCTGGCTGAAAACGGACGCGAGGCCTTGCGCTTGCTTGCCAGCCAGCCCGTGGATATTGTTGTCAGTGATATTGAAATGCCGGTTATGGACGGACTGGAGCTGGTGCGGACCATCCGCAGTGATGAGAAGTTGTGTCATCTGCCGGTGATTGCCTTAACTTCCCTGACTCGTCCGGACCAGAGAGAACGGGGCCTCCGGGCCGGTTTTGACCTATATGAAGTCAAACTGGACCGGGATACGCTGCTGGAGAGTGTGGCCTCGCTGCTAGCAGGACGGAACCAGAATAGTTAGCTCACGATAGGTGTCTCTTAAAAAAAAGGAAAAAGAGGGATGAGCGTGTCTAAATTTAGCAGTATAAACTTCAAGCTAACGGCTACCGTCTTGCTGGTTATTACCGTTTCGCTGGCAGCCTTGGCGATCAGTGCCTATATTTCCGCGCGGGATATTATTGTCAATAATATTAACAAAGAACTGCAGGACCGGGCTAACGACATGTCGGAAGATATGGCCTTATGGTTTGATATGAAAAAAGGCGAGGTAGCTGCCATTGCTGCTTCCCCTACTGTGGAAAGAGGCCGGCGCGAGGATTCGCTTGCCTATATTATGGCGGAAGCCAAGCGGCTGAACGGCTATGAATTGCTGTTAATTGGCAATGACAAAGGCGATTATTTTACAAGCAACAACCAAACCGCCAATAATACCGACCGTGATTACTTTAAAGCAGTTATGGCGACCGGAGAAACGTATGTTTCCGATCCCTTACTGGCCCGTACTGCTAAGAAGAATGCTGTTATTGTGGCCGCCCCCATCCGGCAGAACGGCCGAACGGCCGGTTTGGTCGGCGGGCTTGTCCTGCTGGAAAATCTGGAGAAGCGTCTCAAAATGGAAACCGGCGCCAAGGGGGCCTACGCTTATTTGATACAGGCCGACGGCTTGATCGTTACCCATCCGGACCCCGGTTATTCCATGAAGAAAAACGTGCTGACAGATGCCGGCATTGATGATAAGACCAAAGCGGCTTTAAAAGAAGCAATACAAGGGCGGATTACGACCAGCAAATATAGTAGCCCCTATACTCACCAGGAAGAGTTTGTGGCTTTTGCGCCCGTGCGGGGTACCAATCAATGGGTAGTGGCTGTTACCGCCCCGGTGGACCAGACGATGAGCCTGCTAACCCGGCTTGGCACTTTGTTTACGGTGGCTACCATCATTTTACTGATCGGTGCGGTGGTGGTGCTGCGCTACTCCCTGGGCCGCATGGTAATCAAGCCGATACACAATCTGAAGCAGCTGATGAGCAAAGTGGAACAAGGTGATTTTTCCGCCCGGGTCGAGGTCAAGTCCCAAGATGAGCTGGGTATGCTGACGGAAGCCGTAAATCAAACCGTCGGACGTATTAGTCATACCATGGGGCAGATCAATATGGTTGGCGGCCAGCTGCGGCAGGCAGTGACCGTCTTGCAGGAGATCTCGGAGGGGATGGCGGCCAACAGTGCGGCTACCAGTAACCGGGCCAGGGTAACCAGCAGCGCGGTTGAGGAGATTCTAGCCAAGATCAATGAAGCGGACCGTTCGGCCGGTGAAACCGAAACCAACATAACCAATATTGCGGCTGCTGTGCAGGAAATGGCGGCCACCACGGCTAATCTGGCAGCGGTAGCACAAAAAGTGGCCCAGGAAGTTAACCATGTCAGCAATGTAATTGAAGGCATTTCTACCAACACGAATTTGGTAACGGCTTCGGTGTCTGACATGTCGAAAAGTGTCGAGAATGTTATCGATTCTGTCCGCGGGATCAACGATTCTTTGGGCGAAGTTCGCAACAAGTGTGACCGCTCTATCAAGATTACCCAGGAAGCCAAGAATTTTGCCGGTGACACCTATCGGCTTATCAGCCAGTTGAGTGATTCTTCCAAACAGATTAATAAAATTGTGAACATCATCAGCAGCATTGCCGGCCAGACGAATATGCTGGCGCTTAACGCTACCATTGAGGCTGCCAGTGCCGGTGAAGCCGGCAAAGGTTTTGCCGTTGTGGCCGGTGAAGTCAAAGAGCTGGCGCAGCGTACCGCCCGGGCCACCGGGGAAATTGGTCAGCAGCTGGAGGACATGCAGACAGATATGCAGAATGCTGTGCAGGCAGTTGAAAAAATCACCCAGGTCATTTTTGAAATAACCGATATTACCGGCACCATCGGCCAGGCGGTGGCGACGCAGTCGCAGACGCTCAATGTTATTGCCGGTGAAGCCGGTACGACCGAACAGCAAGTAAATGCCATCGTTAAGGAAATAACAACAGTAAACGAAAATTGCCGGTCGGCAGCCCGCAGCGCCGTTGAGGCGGCCGAGGGAATGGATAACATTGCCAATTCAACCGGCGAAATGTCCGGGGCCACCCAATCGATAGCTCAAAATGTCGAGAAAGCCTCAACCATGATGATGACAGTGGTCGAAACCAACCGCGAGATTCTGAACAGCTCCAATGAGATTGCCGTCAGCGCAGCGGCAGTGAGCCAGACTTCGGTGGATACGGCGCAGCAGGCCGATCAAACGAAACAGTCGGCCGGTACCTTGGCTGATATGGCCACTCACCTGGATCAGCTGTTGCGGCAGTTTCGTTTTACCCGGCAGAACCAGGAAAAAGACAAGTAGCTGAACTGAGATTCTGACTGTTCAACGGTAAAGGGTATACGATGCAGGAGGAAATAGTGTCATGAACGATCAAGCAAGAGAAGGCCTGCAAGCAGAACTTGCTGCCTGTCAGGCCAGACTTGCCGACTGTGAGGCCAAACTGGCCGGTCTTATTAACAATCCCAATGACTTTATCTGGGCCATTGACAGCAATTATTGCTTAACGGTAATGAATGATAATTTTCAGGCTACGTACCGGTCAACCTATCAGGTAGAACTGGCGGCGGGGGACAGTGTGCTGGAGATCGTCCATCCCCACCTTGCCGGCCAGTGGCGCAGTCTCTATACCCGGGCTCTGGGCGGAGAACGGATTGTAGAACAGCATGCCATGGATGACGGTGACAAACAGCAATTTTTTGATGTGTTTCTGCACCCGATTAAACAGGGTAACACCGTAACCGGCGCTGCTGTATTTTTGCGGGACATTACCGCCAAGAAGAAGATTGAGCGTCAGGTTTATCAGTTAAATCAAATGTATGAAATGATCATCGAGAACACCAATGTCTGGATTACCGTGCAAGACTGCGCCGGCGGCTATGTCATCTGGAATCAGGGGGCGGAAGCCATCAGCGGCTATTTGCAGGAAGAAGTGAATGCCAATCCGCAGATGGCGCACAAACTTTTTCCGGATGAGAAATACCGGCAGTATGTAAAGCGGCAAATGGACAATGTCAGAAGAGGCCAGGTACTGGATAATTTATATCTTTCCATCCGGACTAAGCGCGGCGAGCAGCGGATTTTGTCCGTAAATGCCAGGCGGATTGTGGATGAAGCCGGCCAATGCGAGGGTATTTCCCAAATTGCTTTTGATATAACGGAACATGAGCAGCGGGAAAAGGAACTCACCTCCCACGCCAACACCGATTCGCTTACCGGGGTTCTCAACCGGCGGGCCGGTCTGGACGCTCTCCGCCGCCTGCTGCAGGAAGCGGTGCAGACCAATACCACTATGTGTGTCTGCTATGCGGATATGGACGGATTGAAAAATATTAACGATACCTACGGCCATTCCGAAGGCGATACCGCCATCCTGGCGATAGCGAACACCATAACGGCAACCATCCGTCAGCCGGATATGGTTTGCCGGCTGGGCGGCGATGAATTTTTAATGGTACTGAGCAATTGCCCGCTGCCAGCGGCCCGGCTGGTACGGGACGAAATAAGGCGGCGGCTGACGGCTTACTGCCGGACGCAGGGCAAGCCTTATGCCATATCGGCCAGTATTGGTCTTTGCGAATATAATCCGCTGCGGGATGAAACCTGCTGCGCCGAGGAACTGCTGGCTCAGGCCGACAGGGACATGTATCAGGAAAAATGGGCGAGTGTCAAGCGATAAAGGTGGAATTGAGCAATGGCAAACATTCTGATTGTAGACGATTCTTCCATCATGCGGCGCAGTATGCGCAGCATGTTGCAGCAGGCCGGACATGAAATTGTGGCGGAAGCTGACAATGGGGTAACGGCTTGTGAACTGTATGCTTCCTGCCGGCCGGATATTGTAACCATGGATCTGGCCATGCCGGATATGGACGGGCTGGAGGCGATGCGCCGCATTGCGGCGGCCAACCCGCTGGCGAAAAT
>JAEZQV010000064.1 GCA_023441125.1 Bacillota bacterium | reverse complement strand
GGGCTGTCCTGAGAGAACCGGATGGCGGCGTCAATTTGCGCTTGTACCTTATTTTTGATGGCCTCTAATTCCGCCGCGGTTGCCACTTTGAGTTCCAGAAGTTTTTCTTCAAACCGGGGAATGGGGTCTTTTTTCAGCCAGCCAGCCTGTTCCGCCGGATCTTTATAAGCGCCCGGATCGCCTTCAAAATGGCCGCGCCATCGCCAGGTCTTGCACTCCACCAAGCTTGGACCGTCTCCCCTGCGGGCCCGTTCAATCGCTTCACTGGCAGCTTCATACACAGCGACAACGTCATTGCCGTCCACCGTCATGCCGGGAATGCCATAGGCCGCCGCCCGGTCGGACACGTCGGTAACGCGCATATGATCGCGCTGGCAGTTAGAGATGCCGTACATATTGTTTTCACAGATAAAAACCAACGGCAGCTTCCAGATTGATGCCATGTTTAAGGCCTCGTGAAAAGTGCCGCGGTTGGACGCCCCGTCGCCAAAAAAGCACACGGCGACGGCGTCGGTTTTCTTATATTGGCAGGCAAACGCTGCGCCGGCGGCGATCGGTTGCCCGGCGCCGACAATGCCGTTAGCCCCCAAAATACCAAGTTCTACATCGGCAATATGCATAGATCCGCCCTTGCCTTTGCAATAGCCGGTGGCCTTACCGAACAATTCGGCCATCATCAGCTCCACTTTGCCGCCTTTGGCAATGAGATGCCCATGGCCGCGGTGGGTACTGGTAATAAAGTCCTTGTCTGTCAAACTGCCGCAAACCCCGGTGGCAACGGCTTCCTCGCCAAGATAAAGATGTACAAAACCAGGCAGCTGATTGTCGGCAAACAGCTCGACCGCTTTGCTTTCAAAAGCCCTGATGGTCAGCATGGTTTCATAGAAACCCAGTAATTTTTCCTTGGAAAGTTCCATAATTCTT
Organism: Bacillota bacterium; assembly: GCA_023441125.1. The sequence continues at coordinate 8,332 of JAEZQV010000064.1, read as the reverse complement.
TCCCCCCCATTTTCTTTTCTGGCAATGCTATCCGGCCTAGGCGCTACCCGCTCTCCGGGCAGTCAATATAGACTGTCAGCGCCGCTACCGCTACCATGATGCGGTCGCCCGCCCCCAGCGCCGGCAGGTGCAGTCCCTTGACTCCCAGCCCGCCGGCCACCGCCGCCACGCTTACCGCACCAAACGGAACCATGCCTTTCACGGCTTCAAGCTGAACTTGCTCCGGCTGCGGGCAGCCGATGCTGACCTCGACAATCATCTGATTGGGGTCACGGATACCGGCAATCTCAAATAAACCACACAGACAACTACGGGACATAGCATCTTTTACAGCCCGTTGGGCGGCCTTGGTAACATCACCGCCATGCAAATCAGCGCCCATACCGATTTCGACAATATAACGCTTGCGTTTCACCCTGTCACCTCCGTTCCCTAAGGTAAGTTGCAGCACTCCTGGACATTCACCCACTATAATTGCAAATTTTATGCCAACAAAATAAAAAGGAACCGCGTTTCCTCCCGTAAAGAGGCGCGATTCCTTGTACACCACTATTCAGAAATATCATTTTTTTCCGAAGAAAATAATCCGGGCGTAAACCTGTAGCGTTTAACTGTAGCGTTTTGTAGCGCCGTCGTAGTGCCCGCTACACTTTGCTACAGTCGCCTGTCAGCAGAGGGAATATTTCTTCATTTTGCGGTACAGCGTACTGCGGGCAATGCCCAAAATACCGGCGACCCGGCTGATATTGCCGTGCTCCTGTTGCAAGAGGCTTTTTATCTGCGCCAGTTCCTGCTGCCGACAAAATTGCCTGATTTCCCGGTTGCCGTCAATGGCCCGCTTATTCTGCACCTGACAGCTTACTTCCGGCGGCAGACAGGCTACGCCAATCATACCGTCACCGGTCATATTGCAGGCCCGCTCCGCTACATTATGGAGTTCACGGACATTTCCCGGCCAGCCATACCGGTTTATACAGAACAGCGTATCGTCTGCGATGCTTAGCTCCCGGCCCTGCTCGCCGCCGATTTGCTGTATGAAATGCCTGAACAGCAGCTCAATATCCTCCCGGCGGTCCCGCAAGGGGGGAATTTCGATCTTAAAAACATTAAGCCGGAAATACAAATCCTGCCGGAAAACGCCGGTTTCCACCAGTTTAGCCAAGTCTTTATTGGTGGCGCAAATAATCCTCACATCGACCGGAATAACCTTGTGACCGCCAATGCGGGAAACCTTTTTTTCCTGCAGCACTCTAAGCAGCGCTACCTGCTGATCCAGGGGCATATCGCCAATTTCATCGAGAAATAATGTGCCGCCGGCGGCCAGTTCAAAATTACCCGGCCGGCCGCCGCGCTTAGCCCCGGTAAAAGCTCCGTCCTCATAGCCAAATAACTCGCTGCCTACCAGCTCCCGCGGGATTGCGCCGCAATTGAGCGCCACAAAAGGACCATGGCGCCTGCTGCTCTTAGTATGGATGGCCTGGGCAAACATTTCCTTGCCGGTTCCGCTCTCCCCCTGCAAAACAACATTGGCGGCGGTGGCTGCCGCGGCAAAGGCCTGCCGCACTGCCTCCTGCAGGGCGCGGCTGCGGCCGAGAATGTCACTGAAAGTAAAGGTTGAATAATGGCCGCTTAACCGGTTCACCAGGCTATGAATCTTCTCAAGGGGCCGTAAGGTAATGACCCCGCCGTTAATGCCGCCTTGCTTGTCAAAAATAATTTCCCCGGAAATAGCGCAACGGCCGGGACTGGTTTTACCCTCCGGCTGAAACTCCACCTCCATATCGGTTTCTTTGCCGCTTAGCAGCTTCTGGATCAGTTGGTCATTGCCCTTAAATAAGGACTGCACCGGCGTCCCGCCGGCTATGTCCCCATTTTTACCCAGCAGTTTTCTGGCTACCTGGTTGTACTCCTTTACCCGGCCAAACCGGTCGAACAAAATGACACCCTCGGAGATTGTGTTGAATATGCCGGATAAGTGTTTGTTCATAATCGACAGCTCGTAGTTTTTTTGCTGAATGCTAATTTGCGTGCTGATGGCGTTGGCGGCAGCCACAACCATCCCCAACGTATGGGAATACGCCGCCTTAGCCGGCCCTGACAAATCAAGCAAAGCCACAAGCCGGCCGTCGGCCCCGTAGATAGGCGCTGCCGAGCAAGTCCACCAATGATGTTTTTGGCAAAAATGCTCCGCTCCTGAAACCTGTACAGGTTTGCCTGTTACAATCCCGACAGCGATGGCGTTAGTGCCTACGTCACCTTCGCGCCAGCTGGCTCCCTGGACGAAGTGAATTTTTCTGGCGCTGGTGAGAGCATCACGATCGCCAAAACTCTCCATAACATAGCCATTGGCATCAGCCAGCACCACCATAAAGCCCGAGTTGCGAAAAAACTCATAAAGATTCGCCATAAACGGCTTGGCAATGCTGATAAGCTCCTGGTTTCTTTCCAGCATGCCCCGTACGCTGGCCTGTTCGAGAATATTCTGCGCCCGGCCGTCACCAGGATTCAGGGCAAGCCGCGAGCACCGCACCCACGAATCGGCGATCTCAGCTGGTAAAAGAAGCTGATCGTCCAGATTGCCATTACTTATAAATTTCTGCCAGATTTGGTTTGTGCCAGGCATGTTTGTCGGTTTGTCTCTAAACATGTACAATACCCACCTACCCATTGCCTAAAAGCAATTTATACTTTTCCGCCTGTTGGTGAACCTACTTGTACGTATACCTGTTTTATTCAGGACCGCCGTTCCTCAGGCGCAGCTAAGCCAAGATTTATATGGCAATATCCTCCCGGCGTTCTCTGCAGATAGTCCTGATGGTACGCTTCCGCCGGATAGAAGTTTTGCAGAGGCTCCACTTCGACAACAAGGGGCGACTGATACCGGGGCTGCATTTTCTGCAGGAAGGCGGCAATCGCCATTTTCTCCGGCTCGTCGGTAAAATAGATGCCTGAGCGGTATTGCGTCCCCCGGTCAGGTCCCTGCCGGTTGAGACTGGTCGGGTCGATGATCCGGAAAAAATGTTCCAGTAATTTTTCCAGGGTGATAACGGTTTCGTCATAGGTTACTTCGCAGATTTCGGCATGTCCTGTCGCACCGGAACAGACTTGCTCATAGGTAGGATTGGGCCGGGTTCCCTGTCCGTACCCGACCTTGGTGGCGAGCACTCCCTTCAGTTGCTGGAAATAGGCTTCCACGCCCCAGAAACAGCCGCCGGCCAGCCAAATTTTTTTCATAATTCATCCCCCTTACTATTTTTATTAGTATATTTCATTTTTTAAAAATGACATTCATCCCGCGAAGCAAGACTGCCTGACTGCACATAAATGGGACAGGCCTGAAGCCGGAATACCGACAGGTGCCGGGCAAAAAAAGCAGCGCCGGCCAAAGAGCAGATTCCCCCGATCACCAGGGTATAGCTGACACCAATTTCACTCGCCAGCATACCGGCCAGCAAACTGCCGATCGGACCAATTCCCATCAGGGTCATGGTATAAAAGCTCATAACCCGTCCCCGCATGGAATCAGCGACCATACACTGCAGCAAGGTATTGCTGCCAACAATCTGGATCAAAAAACCTACCCCCAGAACAAACATCAGCATGGCAATGAGCCAGAGATTGCCCGGCAGCATAAACCCGAGCAGGCCGACGCCAATCGTTGTGGCTGCAACCACCAACAACTTCTCCAGACCCTGAAATTCCGTGCGGCAGGCAATGCCGACAGCTGCCAATAAAGAACCGCCGCCGGAAACCGCCATCAAAAAGCCCAGGGTGCCGGCACTGCCGCCCAGATACTCCGCTACAAAAACCGGCAGCAATACCGTATACGGCATGGCGGTCAGGCTGATGATCCCCAATAGTATCAGGATATTGCGAAGAGGCAGTTGTTTAAAAGTATAAGTATAGCCTTCCTGAAAATGCTCCAGCATATTAGCATGCCGCTGGCTGCTGCTGTCCGCATGCAGTTTTAAAACCAGCAGCGATATAATGGATATGAAATAACTGGCCACATTAAGCACGAAACAGTAGCCTTCGCCGATCAGCGGGATCAGAAGGCCGGCGGCGGAAGGTCCCAGTAGTCTGGCCATATTGTAGGTAACCGAATTTAAGGCGATGGCATTTTGGCGTTCTTCCTGCGTATCCATCATCTCGACCGAAATGGCATTACGGGCCGGGACGTCAAACGCGTTGATACACCCCAGAAACAGACTCAATAGGATTATGTGGTCGATGCCAACCCGGCCTGCAAGCGTTAGCCAGGCCAGCAGCGCAGCTTGCATCAGGCTGAAAATCTGAGTCAGGAGCAGCACGGTGCGTTTCCCCATGCGGTCGATCCATACACCGCCAAAAGGCGCCAGGACAAAGCTCGGAATCTGTCCCGTAAAGGCCACTAGACCCAGCATAAATGCCGAATCGGTCAGGCGAAAAATCAGCCAGCTTAAGGCCACATTCTGCATCCAGGTACCAATTATTGACAAACCCTGACCGGCAAAAAAAATCCGGTAGTTCCGGTTATAGAGCGCCTTAATAATATTCATACTGCAACCTCCTGCCTATTCTATTCGCGGCCAGACGGGAATCTCCTACTTTGAATCCCGGCGATAAACAATCAAATCCCCGGCCGCCAAACACACCGGGGATGCACAAATGCGTATTTTAAAGTGAGTACAGGTATTGGCGGATGCCATTATAAATACCTATCGCCGCTTTCTTGTCAAAACTGCCGCTAGCGAGCAGCTGCTCCTCCAGCGGATTGGATATGAAGGCCGTCTCGACCAGGATGGCAGGCACGGTAGCGTACTTAAGCACAAAGAAGTCATTTTGCTGAATGCCGCGATCATATAGCTGCAACTGGGCCACCAGATTGTTCTGCACAGACCGGGCCAGCGCAGCATCACGTTCATCAGTGCCATAAAAGTAAGTTGACGTCCCGCCGGCAAGGTCCTGAAAAGCGTCGGCGTGAATGCTGACAAACAGGGTGGCCTTCGCCTTGTTGGCCATACCGATCCGCGCTGCCAGTTCCTCTTTATCGGCAGCGCCGGCATAAGCTACACTCCGGTCCGTTGTCCGGGTCATAAGCACGGCTGCGCCGCCGTTGACAAGCAGTTGGCGCAGTTCCTGCGCAATTGCCAGGGTAACGTTTTTCTCCATAACCTTGCTCGGGCCGACAGCGCCGGTGTCACTGCCGCCATGGCCGGCATCAATAACAATGAGTTTGCCCTGCAGGATATTATTTTCAGCCCGGTTGGGCGGCCTGTTTATACCATATGTAGACTTAAGTCCACCTTGCTCAGACCGCCTGTCAACTGTAAGGGAATTTCCGGCTGCCGCACAAACCGGCGCTGCAAGCAGCAATAAAAAAAGAACCAGTGTAATGGTCAAAAAAGTGGCTGGAGTAATGCTTTTCATTTACTCATCCCTACTAGTTGTGAGGTTGGCTGACAACCTATATTATACTTTACCGTTACCCCTGGTTGCAAAGCGAAATATTTACCGTTTTTCCTATAGATCATATAATATTATGATAAAATAGTATCATTGAACCGAAGGAGGCACACCAAGTGATAGAGCAATCTTTGCTGTTAAGGGATCATTTATTAAAAGCTTACACTCAGAATGCATTTGTAAATTTATTAAAAATGGAAATTGTTGAACTGGACACGCGGTTATCCCGGTTGTCGATGCCGGTAAGGGAAGGAATGCATACCAATTTGTATCAGATGGCCCATGGCGGCGCCCTGGCTTCGCTGGCCGATACGGCTATGGGTATGGCCTGTGCCACTACTGGTAAAAAAGTGGTTACCCTGGACATGAATTTAAATTTCATTCGCGCTGCCGAATGTCAGGAAGCCCTGCTGGCTGTCGGCACGGTAATCCATGATGGCAACAAGACCATGGTGGCGGAAGCCGACATTTTAGACGGCAAGAACAACCTGATCGCCAAAGCGAGAGCCACTTTTTTTGTCACCGGAACTTTTCTCTAAGCACAAGGGGGAAGCGTATGACGGCTAACAGGCCTGACACATTTGACACACTGTGGAACATACAGGCGCGGTCTTTCCCAATACCGTTTACCCCGTTCACACATAATTTCTGGATACTTGCCGGACCGGCCGGCACGGTTGCCGACCAGCTCCATGGCCTGGCCTTTGACCCGGCGGCGGGAGCGACCAAAGCCATTGGCAATTCATCCCACTTGCTGCAGGCTATACAGGATTCCACCATCGCCTGGTCTCTAGCGCCCGGTCAGCCGGTTGTGGTTTGTGTCAGCGATGAGGAACCAAGCGTACGCGACCGCTGGCAGGCGGCAGTAAACGCTCTGCCGGCAATTAACGCCTTACGGCTTCCTTACCCCGACCTCTGGCAGCACTTTTATAAAAAAAACAGTAACACGGTTTTCAATACGCTGGGCCTGATTATGGGAATTGCCCAGCCGTCACGCCTGTTGTCTGCCTGGGCGCCGGGAATAGACCGGGTAATTTCCCGGGACATCATTGCCAAATATGCTTATAAGGCAACCGCAACGGCCGGCAGGGATCAGCCGCAGCCGAAGTAAGTACCACGATTAGCCCATAGTTTACAGAAATAAGACGGCAATAAAGCTCCCGGCAATCGCAGCGGTTGCCGGGAGCTTCATGCTGCCTGGTATTACCAGCAACCGGTCAGGACACCCTTTTAATGCTTACTGATGTATTCACTTACTTTACCCGCCATAATTTTTTTCCCGGCAATATCCGGATGCAGTCCGTCCTGCGCATATTTTACCGGCATTAGGCCCCTGTCGTCCGCTAAGACTGAGTATATGTCAATATAGTTGGGCAGTGTTTTTATATAGGCATTGACTTTTTTGAGCTCCTGCTGCCAGTTTGCCGCTGTCGGCTGGTTAAAAACCCGTTGAATCCGCTCAGGATTCATAGGCGGCAGGGTCAAAAAGACCGGTTTTATACCATATTTTTCGCATTTTTTCTTAAGCGTTGCCAGCGATTCAATCACCGCGGCCGCACTTACTCCGTTCCGGATACTGTTGGTCCCCCCCAGGATCAGCAACGTCTCCGGCTTGAAGGGTAAAACGTCCTGTTCAAAGCGTTCCACCAGCGCCGTCGCCGTATCGCCGCTCTTGCCCAGATTTTTAACAGTAACCGGCAAATAATAAGTATAGTCATACCGGGCATCCGAAGGCGGATTAGAGACCGCTCCGCCGCCATGGGTGATACTGTCGCCAAAAGAGGCCCACTTATAGCCGCCTCTTTCTACGGTAAACATAATAGCATCCGAATAAGTGCCGATCGGCCGGTTGTTTTCATCCACCGCCAGCACGCGCCAGTAATAGCTGCCCTCTTTGACGAGAGGCTGCGGATCATACACATCAAATACCTGTCCGGCGGCAAGGGAGCGTACTCTGTATGGGGACGGTCCTGTACTATTTTCCTGTTCCGGCGGCCGGCTGGTAACTTCGACTTCATAGCTCGCGGCTCCTAAAACAGGTATCCAGGAATAAACCGGATACAAAGGCGTTGGCCGGCCGGTAAACTGCGCCGTCGGCACTGGTTTTACGGGATTCAGCCGGCCTTGTTCCAGGGCCAGCGGCAAAGAAAAGGGCCCGATCGGTTCGCTGTCCAGATTTAACGGCCGGACCCGGTAATAGAGCTTTTTACGATCCAGGCCGGCTAACATGGATAAATCCAATTCTGCGCCCGGAGTATAAATGCTGCTGGTTTCATAGACAACCTCTGCCGGCGGCGCGGCAACATCCTCCGTCACCATAACCTTGGCGACTTCCAGTTCATACATTACCGCATCTTCGGCATTGGGCCATAAGAGTTGAATCTTTGCCGGCTCTGCCAGTGCTGTCGCCGTGATAAACAGAACTAACCAGGTAAGTAGGATAATCTTTCTTAGTAACAAAACTCTGCCTCCGCTTGTTATATATTTGGGGTAATGTAAATAACAGCTGCCGGCCCTGCTCAGGGCCAGCAGCTGTTATCGTTGAGCAAATAAAACTTATCTTGGCACCCTTGGCTTCCAGGGGAATAGCTGTCCTCTTAATTTGGCATCCATTCATTAGCGGGCGGTGACCAGCAAGCTCATAGTTTATCCGGAGACTTCCACAATACGGAGTTCTTCTTTCTGCAAATCAATGCAAATCCCGTTTTGTACGCAAAGAATCGGCTTAGTCACATGTTTTTCCTTGGCATCGAACGCAACCACTTTCGCTTCTTGCCCATTACTTAACGCGACACTACTGCCTGTCAAATAATTGCGCATATTATCAAAGAAAGTCAGGCAAAGGTCCGGTTTAAGTCCGGCGAACATTTGATCCGCTATGATATTC
>JAEZQV010000070.1 GCA_023441125.1 Bacillota bacterium | reverse complement strand
TTTGGTGTATGTACTGCCAAAATCGATAAGTAAAACGTTCAAAACAAAGACCCCTTTATTTTAAGTCCGCTTGCAGATCGGCAATCACTATGTCAGGCAGCGTGCCTGGCTCATATACCTTGTCATAGCCCATGGCGAGGAACTTTTGCTCAACTTCTTTGAAATCGGTCTTACCGACAACCAGGTTGCCGCCAACATACAGCAGAACATCTTCAATGCCGGCTTCACGGCAGCGGTCTCTCAAGCCCCGGCAGTCGATTTCCCCATGGCCGTATAAAGACGCTACCAGAATGGCCTTGGCATCTGTTTCAATGGCGGCGTTAACAAATTCCTCCTGCGGCACCAGCACACCCAGGTTGATAACTTCATAACCGGCGGCGGTAAGAGCATGGTTGAGGATTTTGTTGCCGACCGCATGACAGTCAGCGCCAATTACGCCTAATATAACCTTTACCTTGTTTGTCATTTCCACTACTCCTTTGCTTTATCAGACTCTGCAACCAACCGGTTAATAACCTGTTGGAGCGATCCCTGGTCGATTTCATAGTAAAAAGTGATGATTTCCTGTGTTTCTGTTGCAACTTGGCGGACAACGTGCTGTACAGCCTCGGCAACGACAATGATCTGGCAACCGGCAATACAACCCCTGATCTGTTCACGTTCAGCCCCGATACACGGTTGCAGCTTAATGCCGCTGCAGCCGATCTTGGTTAAGAGCCGCTGCAAAGCTTCAGCAAAATCACGGGTCTTGGCGGCAACCACCACTGCGGTGCCGGCCGGCAAACGGGCTAATTTAATCACGGCCTCCAGACTGGGTACGGTGGAGACAGCCAGCAGTTTCGAGCTATTGCCCAGTAATTCGGCGACAGCCGCCTGATGCTCGACGGTTGTGACTACTAAATCACAGGCGGCGAGAAATTCCGTTTTCACCGCCCCGCTTAGCAAATCGGCCAGCACTACCGGTTCAAACCGGGCCTGCGCGGTTTGCGCAAGCTGAGCAATAAACCGTTCCACATATTCCAGCGTGCAATCCACAATAGCCACTCTGAGCTGCCGGGTCGACAGCTCCCGTTCTTTGGCCCGGATGGCGGTAATACTGGCAAACTGTTCCACCGTGAAGCCCAGTTCGACAACCTGCGCCATAGCGGCGTCAATTACCTTGAGCGCCCGTTCCAGCCGGCTGCCGGCCACATCGGCGCCGGCGGCCACAATATCAGCCGTCTGTTCGCGCACAAAAGTGCCGCGCCCCTGCCGGGCCTCAAGCACCCCTTCCAGCAAGAGCTCCTTATAGGCCGCGCTTACCGTATTGCGGCTAATGCCCAAATCCTCCGACAGTTGACGTTCGGTAGGCAGCTTATCGCCGGTTTTGTAATAGCCTGTTTTTATTTTGTCCAAAATGTATGCTTTCACTTGTAGGTATATTGGCACACCAAGTTTTTGCACAATCACAGCCATCACTCCATCAAATTGGATTAATGGATTAATCCAATTTTATTTTCCATTATTATTATCTCACACAGCCGAACAAAAAGCAAGAAAATTCTGCTTGAAGAGACAAATGCGGTTCAGCACCCTTAGTTTTGCATACAGAGCCGAAAAATATAAACCAACCCTCTGCCTGCCGCACGGTCCAGGATACAGAGGGAAAAAGAAAAGAGCCCCTGTGGGCCCTTGTAAAAATATGTTTATTGAAAGTCCGGGAAATCTTCGAATTTTCCAAGCACCTTTAAAGTCTCTTTGGCCTCATCCAGGGTTTCCCCCAATCGCTCTACCCTGCGGGTATTGGAATTCAACAGAATAAATTGACCGTCGGCAACCACTACCTGCTCCTCCATATCGTCACTAAACCAGAAACTTGCAAAGCCCGCTCCGATTACTGGCATGTGAACCATCTCCTCTTTACTGATTATATAGAATATTCGGCAATATCAGACGAATTTCCTGCAAGCAAATATTGCCTTGCAGCATTATGTACGGAAGATTTATTTGCCGCCAAGCACCTGATACGCCGAAAGAGCAATCCCCATGAACACCAGCACAAAAACCCCGATGGCGCCTTTCCGGTTGCCATTTGTTTTTAACCATCGTCCGTAGGTAAACGCATAGAATGCGGCCACCCAGGTGATGGCCGCCAATAAATAATCCATTCAAATCACCTCATTGTTTGGGGGTTGTCCGCCACATTAAACCGGTACGCCGGATTTTACATTCAACCTCTACCGTAATATCTGCCTGCGGAAACTTCTCCGTCCAGTTATATTCCTGCCATTCCTTCAGTTGCCGGAAGTGGTGCCGGAAACGATAGCCGAACCCGGCAATATCGGCACGACATTCCTGAGTTCGCCTCACCAAATCCGTTATCTCCTGTTTCATGATTTGGCGAATTTGGGCTTCCAGCAGTTCTTTATACTCGGCCTGCTCATAATTTATGCCACTCGGTACACTGGTAATCTCCCCTTCCAGGTAGATCTTAGCCTGCATAACCGGTCTGCCGTCAACAATTTGCGTGGTAAAATCGGGTTTTTCTCCCTGGCGGAGGTTAATATTAATCCCATGCTTGGGCGTCAGCGGGTCTTCCACCGTTATATAACTACGCGAATATTTTCCGGCCAGCATGGCCAGCAGGCGCGTCTCGTTGTTGGTTAACATGCCCACCATTTTGTCGCCCCGGAACACGGCTGTACCGAAAAACTCCGCCGGGTTACTGCCTGAGCGCGCCATATCGCCCGCATAGTATTCATCGGTTTTCTCTCCCGGCACCTTGGACTTGGCAGGCTGATCCGTCAGGGATTGCGGATTAACAGCCACCATCGCAGCGTAGGGTGAGGTATCGGGCTCTTTAAGTCCCTGGTAGAAAGCATGCAGAGTTGTGGGCAGATAATAACTGGTCTCGGAACTGGACTCCATCATGGCTTCATAATAGCGGGCCGCACTGCCGGGAATACCCGGATTGTTGTTTTTAAAAAAATCCTGCGCCTTCCCCTTGG
>JAEZQV010000015.1 GCA_023441125.1 Bacillota bacterium | reverse complement strand
GCTGTTTAAACAGCAGACCGGGACCAATTTTATCGATTACGTTACCCGGCTGCGCCTGAAAGAAGCCAAACGGCTGCTCAGCTCCACTACCTTGCGCATATCGGAGATCGCCGAACGCCTGGGTTATTCGGACCTGGCCTATTTTACCAATATATTTAAAAAAATTTGTCAGGTAACCCCGTCCGAATACCGGAAAATGCAAAAAGGGGATGACCCACAATAGCCGGCGCCATTCCGATTTGGCTTAATAATCAATAGGCTTATCACGCTTGCCACGCGCAGAATGGCTTACAGCGCCATTTATGGCCTGCGTGGCAAGCTTTTTTTGACTCCTGCCGCCAGTTGCGGCAAGGAAACGCCGGTAAGGTTGACGACGGAATTATGATGGAATACACTAATAATTACTTAGTTACCGGGAGGTGGCAAGCTTGCCAGGCATAACCATGAAGGAAACATTCCGTGCGCTCCGGCACCGCAATTACCGCTTGTTCTATTTCGGTCAGGGGCTGTCGCTGATCGGTACCTGGATGCAGCGGACGGCCACTATTTGGCTGGTTTATCGCCTGACTGAATCGCCGCAAATCCTGGGTAACGTGGATTTTACCGGCCAAATCGCCGGGGTGGTCTTGATTCCGCTGGCCGGAGTATTGCTGGACCGGTGGAATCGGTACCGCACTATCATTTGGACCCAGGTTTTAAGCATGGTGCAGGCTTTAATCCTGGCCGGACTGGTGTTTAGCGGCTTGGTTGCCGTATGGCATATTGTGGTGCTGAACACTTTTCTGGGGATGGTCAATTCCTTTGATATGCCCGCCCGGCAGGCATTCATAACGCAGATTGTGGACGATAAGGAAGACCTGGCTAATGCCATTGCGCTTAATTCCGCAATGTTTAACGGGGCGCGAATTATCGGTCCGTCCGTGGCCGGATTAGCCATTGCCGCTTTGGGTGAAGGATTATGCTATTTGCTTAATGGGATCAGTTATATCGCGGTTCTAGGTGCGCTGCTGGCGATGAAATTTGCTGCTGTACCCCAAGGGAAGCCTGCCGGAACCACAGCCAATATTGTCAGCGGCTTAAAAGAAGGCTGTAGTTACGCTTATCATTCCCTGCCGATACGGTCGGTCCTCATGCTGCTGGCGCTGGTGAGTCTGGCCGGCTTCCCCGTTTTGCCGCTGATGCCGCTGTTTGCCGGGCAGGTACTGGGGGGAGGTCCTGCTACCCTGGGCTGGCTGATGGCTGTATTTGGCATTGGCGCCTTGACGGGTACCATTTTTTTAGCCGCCCGCACTAGCGTTGTGGGCATTGAAAAGATTATTGCCGCTGCTGCTGCTGTTTTTTCCCTGGGGCTCATCGCCTTTTCCCGGTCGGCCAGCGTGGAATTGTCCTTGGCCATCACATTTATTATGGGTTTTGGTATTATTGCGCAGATGGCTGCGACCAATACCATTATCCAGACGCTGGTGGATGAGGATAAACGGGCCCGGGTCATGAGCCTGTATATTCTGTCTTTTGGCGGACTTACCCCGCTAGGCAGTCTGCTGGCCGGCCATATTGCCGGTGTCATCGGTACACCGGATACTTTTTTGCTGGGAGGTGTACTGGCATTGGCCGGAGCCGCGGTATTCTCCCTGCATTTGCCGGTCTGGCGGGCGGCAGCAGGGAAGATTTATGTCGAAAAAAGAATTATATGACGAAATATTCGGTAATTTCTAAAGGGATTATTGTAAGCAGAGTGGAATTATTAGTATAAGGGTTTATAATTCCAATTGTGAAAAAAAGAACAAGGAGGCAAACAGGATATGTTACAAAGTATCCAGTTTAAACAGTCATTAGCCACAGGACTCATTATACTACTTGTTACCGTATTGCTATTGAGCGGGAGCGGCTATTTTTTCAGCCGCTATGCGGATGAAGGCAATCGGCAGGCGGCAGCGCAGGGCGTGGCCGGCTTGCAGCTGGAACTCGACGGCTGTCGTGAGCAGGTCCGGGTTGCGGCGTTTATGCTCGCCAGCCGGCCTGATATTATTCAGGCCATTACCGCCAGAGATCCGCTGGCCGCCGCCCGGGTGGTCAAACAGTTGGAAGCGCAGGAGCATATTGCTGCCATTCAGATTCTGGACAGTGAGGGCCGTGTTCTGACCGGCGAGGGCAAGCAAATTAACGCCCAGTCGGCCAAAGGTTTACTGCAGCAGGGAAAAGCCGTAGCCTATTTTGATGCTGTGCCCGGCGACACTGTCATGACCGTGGCCATTGCGCCGGTCAAAGACGGCACCGGTACGACGGTTGGCGCTGTGGTTGCCGGCAATGTTTTCAGCCGGGATGATTTTGTGGACAAAATAAAGACGTTGCATAAGGTTGACGCTACCGTTTTTGCCGGGGATACCCGGGTGGCCACAACGATTATGCAGGAGGGAAAACGGGTGCTTGGCACCAAGCTGGATAGCAAAATTGCCGGCATTGTGCTGGACAACGGGCAGCCGTTTGCCGGCAACGCGCAGATTCTCGGTATGCCCTATGTCACTTACTACCAGCCCCTGCTGAATAATGAGCAGAAGCCAATCGGCGTTTTATTCGCCGGCAAGTCGGAAGCCGAGGCGCTGGCCGCCCGCAATCAGATTTTACTCACCTTAGGGACGGTTGGCGTGGCTGTTCTTATTGTTGGCATTTTGTTCTCTGTCTGGGCGGCGCGCAAGGTGACCAAACCAATCCAGTGTATTGAACGCCTTATGCAGCAGGCCGGCCAGGGCGATTTAACCGTCCGGGCTCAGATAACCTCCCGGGATGAGATTGGGCGGCTAACTCAGTCTTTTAACACCATGCTGGCCAATCAGGCCGATCTGGTGGGGGCCGTTAGCCGGGCCAGCCAGGAAATTGCTGCCGCCTCCGAACATTTAGCGGCTTCCAGTGAGGAAATGAGTTCGACGGTTGCCGATGTAGCCAATACCATTGTCCGGGTGGCGGATAATGCCCGGTCGGGCGAAAAGGCTGCCGAGACGGCGGCGCAGGCATTGACCGGTTTGGCTGATTTGATTACTCTGGCGAAAGAAAGGGC
>JAEZQV010000497.1 GCA_023441125.1 Bacillota bacterium | reverse complement strand
AACCGTTTTCCGGCAGGCTATAAAACCGTTATCGGTGAAAATGGTTCGACTCTTTCCGGGGGGGAGCGCCAAAGACTATCCATTGCCCGCGCCTTGCTGAAAGATGCGCCCATCATTTTGTTAGATGAAGCCACCGCTTCGCTGGACGTGGAAAATGAAACCTTGGTGCAGGCCGCGCTGTCACGCCTGATTCAAAATAAAACGGTGCTGGTAATTGCGCATCGCCTGCGGACCATTGCCGGTGCAGATAAAATTGTGGTGCTTGACGGCGGGGGCGTTGCACAGCAGGGAAGTCCGCAGGAACTCATGCAAGCAGGTGGCTTGTATAAACAGATGGTTGAACTGCAGCAGCAAAGTTCATGCTGGACGTTAGGCGGGGCAGGTCGGGGCCGGTTGCCGGATAATCCTTTTGGGGATATCAGAAGATCCGTTTTGGGGTAGAAAATGGCAAATTCATGCAGTAAAATTATAAATGGTATTGATTATCAATTGCAATTGTGAGGGAGTTAAAGGGGAGCGTGAAACATGAAAAAGCAAGGGAAAAAAGCGCTGTGTTCACTGTTAAGTGCAACTATGCTGCTAAGCTGCACGGGCATGGTGCTGGCGGAGGAAGCCGAACCGGCTTATGAGCTGGAGGAGGTCGTGGTAACAGCCAACCGCATGCCGACAAAACTGACGGAAACTGCTGCCAATATTACTGTGGTGAGTCGCAATGATATTGAGCAGAAAAGCCTCAAAACCATTGCGGAAGCTCTTGTCCAGGCCGGCGTCAGGGTAGAGGCGGAAGGCGGCAGTGGCGTTGACAATGCTAAAATTATGCTCAATGGCAGTGAAAAAGTAGTCATTTTGGTGGATGGCCGCAGAGTAAACTGGGAACAGCAGGTTGTAAGCGGAGGGCGGGCTGGCTACAGTCTGAACATGCTGCCGAATCTGGACGGGGTGGAAAAGATTGAAGTGGTACGGGGAGCCGCCTCCAGTCTTTATGGCAGCTCTGCCGTGGGCGGTGTTGTCAATATAATCACCCGCAAAGGTGAAGCAAAAAGTACCGCTGTAACTACTGAATTCGGCAGTTGGGGGTCGCAGCGCTACCGGTTGCAGACCGGAGATAAAATTGGTGATACCGGCTATATGCTAACGGCAGAACGCTGGTCGCAGAACGATTACGAATACAAGGACCCGCAAACCGGACAAGTGGTCACGATGCCCCATAGCGATTTTACCCGGGAGGCAGCTTCTGTACGGATTGATAAAGAGCTGGGCGAAGGCCGTACCTTAACATTTTATTTTGATCATTTGAATCAGGACGGCGGTTATCCGGTGGCTAAACCGGGCAATGCGATGTATAGTCCGGATGCTTCCCGGCATATTGTCTCCAATAACGTATCATTGGCTTACCGGTGGCAGCAGGGAGATAAAGTGACCAACAATCTGCAGGTTTACCGCAATCATTACAATGCATTTTTGGATCGCTACATGTACAATACCAGCAGCAGCAATATTGAAAACGAGGCGGATGGCATTGAATGGAATCAAACCCGGATTCTGAGCGACCGCCATACCCTGGTCGGCGGCTTTGACTGGCGCAATGCGACGGTGGGGGTGGTGCAATTTGGTACCGATGGATCTAAAATGCGCAATCTGGGATTTTTTTTAGAAGACCGGTGGACATTGGACCCACAGTGGACAGTAAGTACCGGCGTGCGGCAGGATGATCATAATGTTTACGGCAGTCATTCAACCGCCCAGATGAGTCTTAACCGTAAGGTAAATGAATACACCAATATGTATGTGTCCTGGGGACAAGTATACAGAGGTCCTGATGCTGACGATTTATTTATGCCGGCAAGCGGCCAGTTTAGCGGTAATCCCGATCTCAAACCGGAAAAAGGGCATACCGCCACGTTAGGGATTAACACTAAGCTGGCCGGCGGGGCAACTATTCAGGCCAGTCTGTTCAGTACCTATTTGAAAGATGCGATAAAATGGGATTACAGCACTATGCCCTGGAAACCGGTAAATATAGCGGAGCAAAAGCAGCAGGGACTTGATCTGGAAATAATTCAGCCGCTTTCGTCGCACTGGGACCTGACTGCCGGATACTCTTATTTGCAGACCCGGGAAGACAATCAGGATGGCAGTGGCTATCAGGATGATATTGCCAACAGCAATCCCAATATGTATCGTCTGGGTATCCATTATCATCAGGATGAATGGGATGTCAATGTAATGGGCCGCGGTGCTACCGGGCGCAGTCTGAATGCTTTTACCGCAAAGCAATACTGGGTGCTGGATCTGGGAGCCAGTTACCAGCTTAAACCGGATGTCAAGGTGTATGCCAAAGTGTACAATATAACCAACCGGGCCTACGAAACGTTTTATGCCAGTGCCTGGGGGATCGGTGCCTGGCCTGTGGCCGCCCGACAAATTGTTGTCGGTGTGGAGGGACGATTATAATCGCTAATGGCAGCAGAACGAGAAAAGATAGCAGAATCGACGACGGCATTCTTCTGAAAGGAGGTAAACCAGACAGTGCAGCAAATGCGAATAATGAGATTTGGGGAATCACAATTTGATTCCGCTTCTTCCCTGTTACTGGCAGATGGGGAGATTCATCTATGGCTGGCTTTCATACCAGCGTTTACAGCCCGGATCAAAGAGCTTGAGGCGGTTCTTTCCCGGGAGGAGATTCGCCGAATGCAACGTTACTATTTTCCCAAGGACCGGGCGCGTTTGGCAGTCTCGTACGGCATATTGAGAATAATTATGGGCAGATATCTTAATATTTTTCCTCACCTGCTTACTTTTCGGCGTGGTGCTGCTGGTAAGCCGGAACTACAGGGATTTCAGAACTTGCCGGCCTTTTCTTTTAATATTTCCCATTCGCATGAGCTGGTGGTGTTTGCATTTTCTAAATTTCGCCGCCTTGGTGTTGATGTGGAACATATCCGGCCTATGCCGGATTTTCCTGAAATAATGAATTGTAATTTTCATCCCTATGAAATAGCTGCATTGCAAGGCATTCCCTTATATGAACGGCAGCAAGCCTTTTTTTACTACTGGACAGGAAAAGAAGCCTTTGTTAAAGCGACTGGGGAAGGGTTGAGCCGTTCGCTGGCTTCCTTTTTTATTTCTCTGAACCATGAACAGGAAGAGGGGATTATCAGTGTCGGCTACGACGGAATACGGGCTGAAAACTGGGTTCTTCGGACATTTCGGCCTGATCCGGATTATGTCGGCACAGTCGCGTTCGAGATCTGATGGTCAGTTACTTTCCACACCAGAGGCTTTGGTATGATATTAATAGGCTAACTCTAATTTTATACGTAGCTTTTTCATTTCTTTCTGTAGCGGGTTTGCTGTCACTGCCTGGCAAATTTGCTGCAGATTTTGTTTATGCGCGCATTATATAATTTCAGGTTCCACAAGTTTTCAGAGGTTTTACAATGGGGCGCAATAGATTACGTTCAGGCTACTTGGGCACAGGCTTATACTTAGTTTCGCAACAAGGTTGAGAAACAGCATAATTTTTTTCCTGGCAATATTTGCATTATTTAACTGTATACGCTATAATCATAAATGAGAATGATAATCTTTATCTTGAAATGACTGTCATTCCCGATATGTAACTTATACTTTAATGTCGGGAAGCGGGTAAAACCGCAGCCGGCAATGACAAGGGGAGAAGATGCCACAATGGATTTTTTAAATCAAAGTTTTGCCTTATTTCATAAAGGCGGACCGGTAATGTATCTGTTGGTTATTTGTTCACTGGTGGTCGTGACCATTAGTGTGGAGCGTTACTGGTATTACCGGGGGTTGTCCACCGATGGGCTGCAATTTCTTGAAAATCTTAAACCGCTGCTGGCCGAACGAAAACTGAGTGAGACTATAGAACTCTGCAAGCAAATGCCGGCGGCGGTTTCCCAGATAACTCTGCAGGGACTGGAGGCTTACCAGCAAGGGGACGACGTGCATGACGCCATGGAAAGTGCGGCTCTCCTCACGGCAGCACGTATGCGCGCCTATCTTAATTATCTGAGCGGGATTGTGACCGTGTCGCCGCTGCTTGGTTTGCTGGGTACCGTTATCGGCATGATTCAGTCCTTCAGCGTACTTAACCTTCAGTCCGGCCAGCCAATGGCCATTACCGGCGGCGTGGGCGAAGCGCTGGTAGCGACGGCCGCCGGCTTGAGCGTAGCCGTGCTGGCGTTTGTCGCCAATATTGTCTTTACTCATCGCCTGGATCATATTATTACCGATATGGAACAGACCTGCGCCGTTGTTATCGCTGCCTTGCGGAAATGGCCGGAGCGGAGGCCAAGTCATGAAATTGCGTAGATGCGGGTGGCTGAGCAGCCCCAACTGATGATTATTCCGATGATTGATATTATTTTTTTCTTACTGGTTTTTTTCATGATGAGTACCTTATATATGGTGGAGCAGCATACCATACCGGTCAATCTGCCGCAGGCGGCGGCCGTGCAGCAGGATATGCAGCGCAATATCAATGTTACCGTCCTGCAAGATGGCCGGGTCATGTTTGACCAGGAGGAAATCCCCCTGGCACTTTTAAAAAAGCGAGTAGGCCTGGAGATAGCCGGTCAGCCTGACCGGGTATTTGTCCTGCGGGCCGACAAACAAGTTGAGTACGGTCATGTTATCACCGTACTGGAT
>JAEZQV010000495.1 GCA_023441125.1 Bacillota bacterium | reverse complement strand
ATCATCTCATCGCTTCCTAAAACGGATTTCTTCTCACTGTCCTAATTTAGGGTACCGGTTCACACTCAAACAGTACGGATTTTTTAACGGAATACCACCCGGCTTTTCTCCTGCGGAACGCTTTTTCCGGCAAAGGCCGCAGGGTTACGGGAGTTACGAGGGTTGCCGGGCATAAACAGCACTGAGGCATAAGCGAAAGGTTAAGCGCCAGCGGCGAAGCGTTGTATGACGGCCGCCCGGGCCGGGTTTTGGGCTTGGCCTCCCTTGCTTGCTAGCTCCTCTGCGACTCTCAAAACTATACTTTCTGCTGGACTGAAAAAGGGATTGCCTGGCTGCGATACATACCGCAGTGTGGCAATCCCTTTTTTGCTCTAGCCTATTTTTTGCGACGGCGCTGGCCGGTTACCAGGTAAATGGTCCATTCGGCAATGTTGGTGGCATGGTCGGCAATCCGTTCCAGGTAACGCGCGACGAAGATCAGCTGGGTGGCCTGCGAAATGGTTGTCGGGTCTTCCATCATGTAGGTCAGCAGTTCTCTGAACACTTGATAATAGATATGGTCGACTTCATCATCGCTTAAGCATACCTGCTCGGCCAGGGCAATATCCAGCGAAGTATAGGCTTCCAGTGAGTCCTTCAGCATCCGCTGCGCCATCTGCGCCATACGGGGAATATCCACCAGCGGTTTAATCAAGGGCTGGTTAGCCAGGCTCAGGGTTATTTTGGCGATATCATAGGCGTGATCGCCCATTCGCTCCAAATCCGTAGTAATTTTAAGACCGGTGCCGATTACCCGGAGATCGCGGGCGATAGGCTGCTGCCTGGCGATTAGGACCATGCATTTGTCCTCGATTTCCACTTCCATTTGGTCAATCCGGTCGTCAAATTCCATGACTTTGCCGGCCAGCTCGGCATCCTGTCTGGCCAGTGAAGTCACGGCATCGTCAATCGCATCGGCGACTGCGTTACCCATCGCGAGCAGACTCTGGCGCAGGTGCTCCAGTTCCTGGTCGTAACTATGCCTCATTGTCATTTATATAGTCCTCCTTAGCCGAAGCGTCCTGTGATATAGTCTTCCGTCCGTTTATCCTGCGGGCGGGTAAAGATGGTATCGGTTTTATCATGTTCCACCAAATCGCCATTCAAAAAAAAGCCGGTGTAGTCCGATACCCGGGCCGCCTGCTGCATGTTGTGGGTAACCATAACAATAGTATATCTTGCTTTCAATTCTGTAACCAATTCTTCGATCTTCATGGTCGAAATGGGGTCCAAAGCCGAACATGGCTCATCCATCAGCAAAACTTCCGGTTCAACAGCCAGCAGCCGGGCAATGCACAGTCGCTGCTGCTGACCGCCGGATAAGCCCATAGCGGAAGTATGCAGGCGGTCTTTAACTTCCTCCCACAGAGCCGAACCAGTCAGACTCTTTTCGACAATGGCGTCCAGCACGGTCCGGTTGGTTTGACCATGAATCCGCGGTCCATAAGCGATATTATCATAAATTGACATCGGAAAAGGGTTGGGACGCTGGAACACCATGCCTACTCTTTTTCTCAGCATAACGGTGTCAATTTTGGGATGATATATATTTTCGCCGTCAAGCAGTACCTCGCCCTCAATTTTTACATTGTCCACCAAATCATTCATGCGGTTGAGTGTTTTAAGAAAAGTCGACTTGCCGCAGCCTGACGGACCGATTAGAGCCAGCACTCCGTTTTCAGCAATATCAATAGAAATTTTTTTCAAAGCTAGCACATCGCCATAATATAATTTAAGTTTATTGACCTGGATTTTATAGTTCATAAGCCAGTCTAATCCTCCTGTCGTTTCTTATATGCAATATAACATAAAAATAGCGGCCCGAATGTTAATATCTTGTTAAATCTGAATCGCCTATTATGCAGCCTTGACAAAAATTTCTCTAATTATGTAACGCAGCAGCTGATTTAAAAACAAAAAAGATTGCCGCTATAGTACGGCAATCCTACTCGTCACAGTTTCTCTGTTTTTACATATCCTTAAAACGATAGCCAACGCCGCGGACAGTCTCAATTGCCTCGGCTACTTCGGTATCCTGCCCCAGTTTGACGCGTAAATGCCGCACATGCACATCCACCGTTCTGGTGTCGCCAAAATACTCATAACCCCAGACTTTCTCCAGCAGCTGCTCTCTGGTAAACACTTTGCCGGTATTGGTTACGAATAATTTAAGCATCTCGTATTCTTTGGGTGTCAGCTCAAGTTTCGCCGAGCCGAGATAGGCTTCATACCGGCTGAAGTTAAGCCGGAGTTTCCCTAACGTCAATTCGCCGCCTATGGTGCTGTCCTTTTGACTACGCCGAAGTACTGCCTTAATTCTGGCCAAAAGCTCCCGTGGACTGAACGGCTTGGTCAAATAATCGTCAGCACCCAGCTCCAAACCGATGACTTTATCTATTTCCTCATTCTTGGCAGTCAGCATAATAATGGGGATAGCAGCTGTTTCGCGGGAGTTCTTAATAACCCGGCACACTTCCAGTCCGTCGAGGCCGGGCAGCATCAGATCGAGCACAACAAGATCCGGTTTTTCACTTTTTGCCAGGTTTACCGCTGTCTGTCCGTCACCTGTTTCCAAAACTTTGTAACCGGCTTTTTCTACATTAAATTTTATGAGTTCCCGAATATTAAGCTCATCATCAACAATTAATATTTTGCCTGTCATGAATGATGTTTCTCCTCATTAACAATCTTGAAAAACCCTAGGCCTACACAGTAACCGTCAGCCGCATCGCCTGTGCAGCGAAAAGTTTATAAGCAAAAACCAGGTTTAGAAACCTGGTTTACAGTCACATCTTGTCCACTTTACAGTTAAGCGTTTACAGTATCTTTCAAGCCTTTACCTGCTTTAAACACAGGATTCTTGGAAGCGGGAATGGTAATTTCCTTGCCGGTTTGCGGGTTGCGCCCTTTGCGCTCTTCACGGGTTTTCACTTCAAAAGTACCAAAGCCGATAATCTGTACTTTATCATTTTTGGCTAATGCTTCTTCGATAGCAACAAATACAGCGTTAATGGCTTTCTCAGCATCTTTCTGGGTCATATCAGCCTTTTGGGCTACTGCTTTGACAAGGTCGGTTTTATTCACAATCTTGCTCCCCCTAACGTAAATCGATTACGATTAGCTTTATTCGCTACGTATTTTTTTATTCCTGCTTTTATTAAAAAAAATGGTAAAAAAACTCATGATTGGCCTTCTTTTTCCTTAGCTTGCTCCCACAGGACGTCAAGTTCGGCTAAATCCAGGCTCTCCCACCGGCGATTCTGCTCCTTAACTTTGGCCTCAATGTAATTAAAGCGCCGGCGGAATTTGTTATTGGTGGCCGTAAGGGCCGTTTCCGGATCAATCCCCATAAACCGGGCCAGATTGACAACGGCAAACAAAACGTCGCCCAGCTCGTCCTCGGTCCGCCGGGTGCGCACAGCCGGCGGCAAGGCGGCCGCCGCCCGCAATTCGCCGAGTTCTTCGGCGATCTTGTCCCATACAGGTCCGATACTATCCCAGTCGAAGCCTACTTTGGACGCTTTGGCCTGCAGTTTAAAAGCCGTCATGAGGCTGGGCAAACCGATGGGAATACCATCCAGCACACCGGTCCGTTCGCCGGCTTTTTCCCGCTTTTTAATCTGTTCCCAGTTGAGGACAACCTCGGCCGCATCCCGTACGGTGATTGCTCCAAACACATGGGGATGGCGCCGAACCATCTTTTCAGTAACGGCATCGATAACATCCTGCATGGAAAAACCGCCGCTCTCTTCGGCAATGCGGGCATGAAAGACAATCTGCAGCAGCAGGTCGCCAAGCTCTTCGCATAATTTTACGCCGTCAGCCAGTTCGATGGCCTCCAGTACCTCATACACTTCCTCCACGATATACCGGCGCAGGCTCAGGTGGGTCTGCTCGATATCCCAGACGCAGCCGCCCGGCGACCGTAACCGGGCCATTACATCAACCACCGGATCAAGGGAAAACAAATTGCTCCGGGCCGGTCGGGGCGGCACGTACACACTGGTAAGATGGTCAATGGCCGGCAGCCGGTCAAGCTCAAACAGCATAATCGTGGTTATTTCCTCGTCAGGCAGACCCAGATTACGCACAACGGTCACCTGGTATTCATCACCGTAATAGTCCATGAGGGTTAATTTGGCATTGGACGCAACCTGACGGCTATACACCTGGGTAATCACCAGCCCGGTAGCCAGATCAGGCGGCAAGGCGGCCAGATCGGCGGCATCCACGATGGTAATGCCGGTAATGGGATCAACGCCAAGACGGGTATACAACACCTCCAGAAAGCTCATGGCCGGTACAATATTCAGGCTGATCTTTGCTTGCTCGGCCTGAGAGCGGATGAGCTCGACAGTTTTTTCCGCTACCAAGGGACTGCCGGGTACGGCATAGACAATATCCCCGCCTTGCCGGGCCTGGTCGACCACGGCCGCGGCTATCTCCCGGTATAAGTCGCCGAAACTCTCAGCCTGCTCATAGAGATGGTCAAAACTGGTGAAAGTAATACCACGAGTCTTAAGAACCTCTACGCAGGGATGTTTGGCAGTGCGCAGCAGCAGCGTACCGGCATTGACTAGTAATTCCCAGGTCTCCAGCGTGATATGCTGAAAGCTGCCGGGTCCCAGCCCGGCAATGGTAATACCCATATTATCGCCTCAACAGTCTTAATTTAATCAAAACAGCCGCCATTTTGCCGCCAATTTTGGGCAGTTGCTCAATATCCCGGGCCTGAACACCGCCCACCAGCAAGAGGACAATGCCAAACACGGCGGCGCCGGTGACAATCGACCCCAGCGTTGCCAGCGTGTTGTGCAGGGTATGACGCATGAGTGCATCATAAGCCAATAAGACGACAGCCCCCATAACGGCCGATGACACCAGGGCCTTCATAGTATCCTTGATATCCAGTCTAAAACCTATGTAGCGGTAAACAAAAAACATATTCAAAAGCGCCGCCACCCCGAAATCGGCCACCGTAGCCCAAGCCGCCCCCATAATTCCCAGGGCCGGCATGGCCGTCAGCAGCCAGCTCATAATGATTTTGACCACAGCGGAAATACCCATGTTGATAACCGGAATGGCAGTATGGCCCAGCCCCTGCAGCACACCGGTCGTAACCTGATGAATTCCCAGCAGGAAAATACCTACCGACAGAATGGCAATGGAAGTGCCGGCGTTAGGTGTGCCATACAGCATTTGCGAAATAGGCGTGGCTAGCAGCCACATCCCTACAAAGCTCGGGATGGTAATCAGATTGGAGATGCGCAGCGCAGTGGCTATGCGCTGGTAAATGCGCTGCTTATTGCCAAGGGTGTACGCCTCAGACACAGCCGGCACCAGACTGGCCGCCAGCGAAGCCGTCAGGATGGTTGCCAGGTTAACCAGCGGTACCGCCATACCGGTAAGATAACCGAACAGTTCTGTCGCCTGCTCAACACTGTAGCCGGCTACTTCCAGTCTGGCCGGCACAATTAACAGGTCAATGTTGGACACCACCGGCAGCATGATGTTGGCTAACGATACCGGTAATGCCAGTTTGACAATCCGGGTGATAATGCTGACACTGGACTCCTGGATAATTTGCGGCTGGGTGTCCATGTGGTGTTGAAAACCCGGCTTATGCCGCCAGTAAAAATAGAGCAGCACTAACAGGCCGGCGGCAGCACCCGGCCCGGCGCCAAAACTGGCGCCGGCGGCCGCGAACTCAAGACCGCGCGGCAAGAGGATATACGCAAAGACAATCATGGTGATAACCCGCAGCAGCTGCTCAAAAATCTGGGAAACCGCCGTGGGCGTCATCATTTGCAGGCCCTGAAAATAGCCGCGATAACTGGACAGTACGGTAACAAAAAAGATGGCCGGCGCCAAAGCCGCGATAGCATAGTAAGCGCGGGCATCCCGGACAAAATGATTTTCAATCAGCCAGCCGGCACCATAGTATAGAAGAAAGGTAAATAAAAGACCGGTGGCCGCCAGCACGCCTAGTGAAATGCGAAATACGCGGTTAGCCCCCCGGTAATCATTCCGCGCCAGTTTTTCGGCAACAATAATGGAAATGGCCACCGGAATCCCGGCTGAGGAAACGCTAAGCGCCAAGAGATAAATAGGATAAGCCATCTGGTACAGGCCTACCCCTTCGCCGCCTAGCAGGCGGGATAATAAAATACGGTTTACCGAGCCGATAATTTTAACGACAATGCCGGCTACCGTCAGAATCAGTGCACCTTTTAAAAATGTATCTTTACTCAACCGAGTCATTCCTCTCCAATATTTGGCCTGTTTGGCCACTTTTACTATTATAGCAAAATCTTGCTGCCAATAAAACAGTAAATAAAAGTAGCGAACTTAACAAATTGTTATTGTCCGCTACTTACGCCATGTACTGCTGTGATATTATTGAGCCATTTGTTTTGCCAGGAATCCTGCTGCTGTTTCGGCTAGTTTGACCTCCATATCAGCCATTTGGACACCCGGCTCTTTGGAACAGATAATTACAGCGCCGATAGCATCACCTTCAACAATAATGGGAGCAATGACCTCGGATGTGAACTTGCAGGTTTCGTCGTCTTCGCACTGGGCGGCGCAGCCTTTGCAATGTTTGTACTCGCCAGGATTGCTGATAAGAACGGTTTTACGTTCTTCCATTACTTTCTCAACGGCGGGACCAAGGGGTTTGCTTAGAAATTCCTTTTTAGAGGCGCCGGCGACGGCCACAACATTGTCCCGGTCGGCAATGAGAACGATATGTCCGACAGCTTCAAACAGCGAGTCGGCATATTCTTTGGCAAAATCGCCCAATTCACCGACCGGAGAGTATTTTTTAAGAATTACCTCCCCTTCGCGGTCAACGTATATCTCTAATGGATCCCCTTCGCGGATTCTCAAGGTCCGTCTGATTTCTTTGGGTATGACAACCCGGCCTAAATCATCAATTCTGCGTACAATTCCAGTTGCTTTCACCAGTATCCCCCTTTCTACAGCTTTAACCAACGAGTTTTAGAATGAACAGTTTAAAGCGAAGCGAAACGGTGCAAAGAATAAGTCATGGCTTAGGAAATATCCTAATCGTTCATTGATAGTAGTATATATCCAGCCGATATGATTTATTCATTTTTCTGGTCTGAAAAAGCGAGATAAGTTTACATTCTTTCTTTATCCGTCAACCCACTTAAAGCTAAAAACAATTTCGTGAGGGCCTCCAAAACAGGAATGGTCAGCCGTGTGGTCGTCAGGCGCATAGTTTCGGGCGGTCCGGGTACAAAGGCCAGCTTGCCGGGAAACAGATTCTTGGCAGTGACCAGCCCGCCATCGGCGACATTAGGATTGTCGCCAAAAACAATTTCTATCCGGCCGCCCCGCTCGGCAATCAGACGGACCCCCAGCCGGCGCGCCATATTTTTGATGCGCGCCACTGCCAGCAGATTGGTAACCGGCAAGGGTGGTTCACCAAAGCGGTCAATCAATTCATCGGTCAGTTCGGTCAGATGTTCTTCCTGGCGAATAGCGGCAATACGCTGATAAATTTCGATCTTATGCATGGCATCGCTGATATACGCGCCGGTAAGATAAGCATCAATATTAAGTTCGATGATCGGTTCAGGCGGCGGTACAAATACTTTGCCGGTCTTCAGTTCTTCCACCGCCTCATCCAGCAGGCGGCAGTACATTTCAAAACCGACGCTGACAATATGACCATGCTGCTCCCGGCCGAGGATATTGCCGGCACCTCTGATCTCCAGGTCCCGCATGGCGATTTTAAAGCCTGAACCCAGCTCGGCAAATTCCTTGATGGCCTGCAGCCGCTTCTCGGCTACCTCGGTAAGCACTTTATCACGCCGGTAGGTAAAATAGGCATACGCCATGCGGTGTGAGCGCCCAACCCGCCCGCGCATCTGATACAGTTGCGATAAACCGAAATGGTCGGCATCGTACACAATGATGGTATTGGCATTAGGTACATCCAGTCCATTTTCAATAATGCTGGTGCAAATCAGAACATCATCATGGTTTTCATAAAAGTCCAGCATGACTTGTTCCAACAGTTCCTCCGGCATTTGGCCGTGACCTGTTTTGATGGTAGCGTCAGGCAAAATCTCGCTGAGCCGCTGCCGGATCTTATCGATAGTCTGCACCCGGTTATAAACAAAGTATACCTGGCCGCCGCGTTTTAATTCGCGGACAATGGCTTCACGGATAATCGCTTCATTATATTCAACCACATAGCTCTGCACCGGAAAACGGTCTTCCGGCGGTGTTTCAATGATACTCATATCGCGGGCGCCAACCAGTGACATATGCAGCGTCCGCGGGATGGGCGTAGCGCTTAAGGTCAACACGTCGAGATTAGCCCGCCAGCGTTTCATCTTTTCCTTTTGGGCCACACCAAACCGCTGCTCTTCATCCACAATCAGGAGCCCCAGATCTTTGAACACCACGTCGGCCTGCAAAATGCGGTGGGTACCAATGAGCACATCCACCTGGCCAAGGGCCAGTTTCTGCAGGGTGGCTTTTTGTTCTTTGGCACTCCTGAACCGGCTGACAACATCGACAACAGTACCAAAACCGGCAAAGCGGGAGCTAAAGGTCTGATAGTGCTGCTGGGCCAAAACGGTGGTCGGTACCAGTACCGCCACCTGTTTCCCGCTCATTACGGCTTTAAAGGCAGCCCGGATAGCCACTTCGGTTTTGCCAAAGCCGACATCCCCGCATAGCAGGCGATCCATGGGGCGCGGCTGCTCCATGTCCCGTTTGACTTCAGCAATGGCCTGCAGCTGGTCGGGGGTTTCCTCATAAGGAAAAGCATCTTCAAACTCACGCTGCCAGGGGGTATCCGGCTGGAAGGCATATCCTACCTGCAATTGGCGCTGCGCGTAAAGTTCGATCAGCTCTTTGGCCATATCGGCCACGGCTGCTTTGGCTCTGGTCTTGACTTTAAGCCAGTCGCTGCCGCCCATTTTACTAAGCCGGGGCACTTCGCCCTCGGCCCCGATATATTTCTGCAATAAGCTTACCTGATCGGTCGGTACATACAGTTTGTCGTCACCGGCGTAACGAATATGCAGGTAATCCTTATGGACGCCGCCGACCTCCAGCGTCTCCACGCCGACATATTTACCGATGCCGTGGTTAACGTGCACGACATAGTCACCGAGATTAATATCCCGGAAATAAGTAATTTGCTGGTCTTTGCCGACCCGCGGCCGGCGTTTCTTTTTCTGTCGTCCGAAAATATCAAGTTCGGTTAACACAACCAATTTAGCCTGAGGAAATTCAAACCCTCCGGACAGGGCACCGGCCGACACAACAACCACTCCCGGCTTAAGCGGCACATGCCCCGCCTCGGCCATAATGGCGCTGATGCCTTCCTGGGCCAGATTCTGCTGGATGGTAACCGCCTTATCCTGACTAGGCATGAACAAAGCAATGGTATATTTTTTATCCTGCCAGCCTTTAATCTCGGTAATCAGCATGTCAAGCTGCCGGTGAAACGGCGCGATGCCTTTGGCCGTAATACTGATAATCTCTGCCGGCTGGGCGTTGGGTATTTTTTGCAGGAGCAGCGACAAATATACCACATTATAGGCCTGACAGGCAGCTATCAGGTCTGTCCAGGCAAATACCCGCCGCTTGATATCCGGATTTTCCTTTACCAATTTGCTTAGTTGTTCCCGAAACCGCGCCGGTTCATCGAAAATAAGCGTTGCTCCGGCCGGCAGATAAGACGCAAACACGGCTGGTCTGCCGCTGTATTCCGGTTCGGTTAACGGCATAATATCCGCCAGCGCCAGTTCCTGGACCGAGCGCTGATTGGCCGGGTCAAATTCCCGCAAAGAATCAACCTCATCGCCAAACAGTTCTGCCCGGAGCGGCAGGCCGCGGTTAACGGCAAAAATATCAATAATACCGCCGCGGATGCTAAACTGGCCGGCACTGTCCACCTGATCAACCCGTTCATAACCAAACCCGACGAGGGAGTGGACAAGCTCCTCGCGCTTGACGGCGCCGCCACGAGTCAGCGTTACCCGGCTGTTTAAGAATTCCTGTTTGGGCAGCACCTTCTGCATGGCCGCTTCCGCCGTAGCCAAGATAATGATGTTTTCTCCCCGGGCCATGCGGCTTAGTACATCCATACGCCTGGCGGCAAGTTCTACACTTTTGGCAGCGGCGGCAAAGGTTACAATATCGATGGCCGGCAGTTCCACTACCGTAACCTCAGGCAAAAGCGACATAAGGTCCGTTCTTAATAATTCACTGGTTTCGTGACTGGCTGTCATGATGACGGTCGGCCTGGCAGCCTGCTGAAAGGCAGCAGCAATAAGCACACTTTTTTGTGCGCCGGTTATGCCATATACCAAACTTTGGGTATTGGCCACTGCCAATGCAGTCTGAGCCTGCCGTAAAGCCGTGTCTTCGTATAAAGCTGCGAAAAGTGTTCGCATTGTATTCTCTCCCATACAAAAAACCTCATTCCAGGTAGTACCAAAAGGGCTTTAGCCTAGGCTAAAGCCCTTACATATCATGTTGTTCTTCTCCGGAAAATCTTCCGTTTTAATGAGTGTAGCCCTTATGGACGGCTGATATCCCTAACGCAATATTATCATCCAACCCCATCGATGTTATACAGTAATCACACAATGATTTTACATAAATGGCATTTTGCGCCACATCAGTCTTAATTATATCCTGACGTTCCTGGGCCGTCAAGCAATCAAAACCAAACTTAGCCTCATCAACCTGATCTACTTCTAATGTATCGATCGGCTCACCACAATATTCACAAGTGTAAAAAATTTTCATGGCTTATCCCTCCTTCCTGGGTTATGGCCGGGTTGGCCGGACAGCAGTCTGACCACTGCCACGTTATAGGCTAGGTGCACCACGGTACCGGCCAGCAGCCCCAGCCAGATACGGCCGGTCAGATTCAGGACACCGGCCGTAATGGCACCAAAGGCCAAATGGCCGGCAATGCTTAATACCGGTGCCAGTAAGTGACCGTTTTTTCTGTCCTGAAACCAGTCATAGACCGCTTCAATTACACCGAAGAAGGCATGTACGGCCACGATGTCTGCCCCCAGATAATAGGCAAACAGGGTTTTGGCCGCCTCTTCCGCCAACGGACCGATACTTATGAGCGTCACCGGTCCAATGGTTCGCAAAAATAACCGGTTCAGCAAAAAACACAAACTGGCCATAAGCAAAGCAATCACATAGCTCATCAATACGTCTCCGCAATCATTCCCTGTACAGTTATTATTCCCGTGACAACAGCACCATATACCGCACCTGTTGCAGAGTATTTTTCGCCTGAATCATACTGCCGACAGGAAAATTCTGCATGCATGTCGAAAATAATAATATAAACAGTATCTTTGGAGGGATCAACTTTGTACAAATTTCATAAGCAGTTACTGCGCCTTGCGGCCCTGGCCCTAACCGTTATCTGGTGCCTGCCGTCCATGGCTCTGGCTAAACCTAAACAACCCGCCGCCCCGCCGGCGCCTGTAAAAGTTACCGTACTGGCTACAGCCGGAGTAAACGGACAGATTCTCAACTGGGATTATCAGTTTCCCCGCACTGCCGAGTTCGGCCTGGTACGGATCGCGAGCCTGGTAAAGAAAGAACGCCAGAGTAATCCGTACACGTTATTGGTCGACGGCGGCAATATGCTCTCAGGCTCCGTCCTGACCAACTATTTCGCCCAGGAAACATCCAAACTTCCCACCCCGATGATCACTATGTACAACGCTCTCGGCTATGATGCCCTGACGCTGGGCGAGGGGGAATTCGACTATGGCCCGGCCTACTTGTCCAAAGCTCTTAAGCTGGCCAAGTTTCCGGTCCTGGCCGCTAACACCAATAATGCCGCCAAAAACTGGTCCATGATCAAGCCTTATACCATTAAAGAATTCGATGTCGGTAAAGAAAAAAAGAAGAAGGAAATTATCCGGATCGGTATTATTGGCGTAGCCGCCATCAGCAATGACACCGATCTCCAGAATCACGGCGGTCTGTTTTTCACCGATGAAAATGCCGCCATCGCCGCCACCACTAAAAAAATCCAAAAGCAAGTTGACGCCATCGTTGTCGTGAGAAATAACGGTCTGGAAGTAAACGGCGTAGCTGCCGCCAGCCCCGGCAAGTTTGGCAGCAGTTTAAGCAAAACCGACTTGACTTTTGAGAAAATCGGCAAAAAGTGGGTAGTCACCCAAACCGATACTGCCAGTATATTTTCTGTTATCGCTCCGCCGGATAAGGCGATGACGGATGCGGCGTGGCCGTATCATGATGCTACTTTGCAACACCTGGCCAAACGGCCATAGCGCCCCACCTGCTTCGTTGTCGTCCGGGCGCTCACTGCGACGTACTTCCAGTACGACTCCGTTCGCGTCCTCCTTCCGGCCCGTACATTGTATATGCTTCCTATTTCCAACCAGATTGAGACAGTGTAGATAATCATGAAATCAGAACGCTGCATCTGAGGCACTCTGGCCGTTTGCGGCAATCCATAGAGGAACGATTTAAGAGCCGCTCTGCTCTGATTTTGTCGGCGTTTAAACCTTGTGGAGTTACACTAAACATTAAAAACCACGTCGCTTGGCGACGTGGTTTTTGCGTTTAGGCATTTATTACGGCAATAGGCCCATTGGGTCTACGGGCTGGCCGTCTTTTTGCACTTCAAAATGCAGGTGAGGTCCGGTTGAATTGCCGGTGCTGCCCATGGAGGCAATCCGCTGTCCGGCCCGGACATACTGACCCACCTCAACGAAAAAATCGCTGAGATGGCCGTACAGGCTTACATAGCCGCCGCCATGGTCAATCATAACCGTATAGCCATAACCGCCCCGCCAGCCTGCCCAGATAACTCTCCCGGCCCTGGCGGCCATAACATGGGTGCCGGCATCATTGGCAAGATCGACACCGGCGTGAAGCCGTCCCCAGCGCCAGCCAAACGGCGAAGAGATTTCCCCCTTGGTTGGCCAAATGAACCGGCTAAAAGAAGCGCGCGCCACGGCAGGATCTGCCCGGGCCCAGCGTGCGCCGGGAATAAACAGTTTTTCGCCTACATCAATATCGTCAGTTTCTTTGTGATTGGCCGCTTTAATGGCGTCTACCTGGATACCGTATGTATTGGCGATATCCCATAGTGTATCCCCGCTGGCTACCTGGTAAATAGCGCCTTTATGCGGTAGTATGATCAGCTCGTCACCGGGATGAATAAGGTCGCTGATGCCTGGGTTGGCTGCCGTAATTGTCTCCAGGTCAATGCCATACTGCTCAGCAATACCGGACAAAGTATCACCGGCAGCCACAATATGCCTTCTGACAGTCTGCTGGTTGGGCTGCGGCGTAGCAGCCGCTACCTCCGCAATTGGTGTTTCGGCTGCCGGTACGGCTGGTATAATTTCCGGCTTGGTCTCCGGCGGCCTGGCAGGCACCATCCATACTCCCGCCAAAATGGCAGCCCCGCTCAAATAAGCCCATTGCTTGGCTTTCAGTTTCGGCAGAATCAAATACATCACCTCGCTTACTGGTCTAATTTGGTTAACAGAATTGTAAAGCAACACGGCTTGGGCGATCTTTGGGCGAAAACTACGGCCGTGTGTTGTCCTTTCCTTATAAGAATACATCTCCAGGACAGGATAGGCTGTTAACCGAAATATTCCCAGTATTAGCATAAGCAATTGGACCGGAAAATATGCATAACTTGGATTATTTTACTGATAACTTACATATTGTGTATCAATTTCTTTAAAATATCCGGTAATAAAACCACAAAGAGATTGTTCCGCCATAGCTCCCCCTAACCGGTGGCTAAGGCCACTGGAGGAATTTTTGACAAAACAATCTCTCGCGCCGGTAAACCTCAGTAAATTTTAGCTTACTGCCGTTACGCCCGTTTAATCGGCATAGGTTTCTTATCAAACTTATGGATGGCATCAACAAAGCGCACAGTACCTGTTGATGCCCGCATAACAATAGAATGAGTGCGGGCCCCGCCGCCAAAATAGCGTACGCCGTTTAACAAATCTCCCTGGGTAATGGCAGTCGCTGCAAAAATAACATCATTGCCTTTAACCAGATCGTCCAGTGTGAACACTTTATTTATATCGGTGATGCCCATACTTTTGGCCCGGGCGATATCGTTGTCATTTTCCGGCCACAGTTTGGCCTGCATATCGCCACCCAAACACTTGATGGCGGCAGCCGCCAGCACGCCCTCAGGCGCACCGCCGATCCCCAGCAGCATATGAACAGCCGTGCCGTCAATGGCCGCATTGATGGCTGGCGAAACGTCCCCGTCGGTGATCAGTTTTATTCTGGCGCCGGCATCACGCGCCTCTTTGATGATGGCCGCATGGCGGGGACGGTCCAGAATAACAACAACCATGTCCTCCACTTTACGTTCAAGGGCAGCCGCCACCGATCTTAAGTTTTCCCCTACCGGCGCATTTATGTCGATTTTGCCTCTGGCTCGTGGGCCAACAGCTATTTTGTCCATATACATGTCAGGAGCATGCAGGAGGCAGCCACTGGGAGCAATCGCCAGAACAGCAATGGAGCCGGGCAAGCCCTTGGCCACCAGATTAGTGCCTTCCAAAGGATCAACCGCAATATCCACTTCACGCCCGCCGTGCCCTACCTTTTCGCCAATATAGAGCATCGGCGCCTCGTCCATTTCCCCTTCGCCAATCACCACGCAACCGCTGATATTGACGATGTCAAAAGCAGCCCGCATCGCATCCACGGCAGCCTGATCGGCGGCAATTTTATCGCCGCGACCCATCCACCGGCCGCAGGCAACAGCGGCCGCCTCGGTCACCCGTACAAACTCCAATGCTAATTCACGTTCCATAATACTACATCTCCTTACTTCTTGATGGGGCAAAATTTATGCCGGGCACCCCCGCCCGGCCTCTTCTATCTCCTGGAACTGCTCTTAATCACAGTCTTACATGTTGGCTTTCTGCCAGTCCTCCAGAAAACGTTTAACGCCGGCGTCTGTCAGCGGGTGATTTAAAAGCGCCGTCAGTACCTTGGCAGGTACGGTCGCAATATGAGCCCCAGCCAATGCTGCCTGTGTGACATGCAGGGGATGACGGATACTGGCAGCAATAATCTCCGTTTCAATACCATGTATGGCGAAAATATCGGCCGTATCCTTAATAAGGGCGATGCCATCCTGGCTGATATCATCAAGGCGGCCGACAAACGGACTGACATAGGCAGCCCCGGCTCTGGCGGCCAATAGCGCCTGATTGGCAGAAAAAACAAGCGTGACATTGGTTTTTATGCCCTCGGCCGCTAACGCATGCACTGTTTTTAAACCATCCACAGTAACGGGTACTTTAATAACCACGTTGCTGCCGAGCTTGGCCAATTGGCGCGCTTCCGGCAGCATCTCGTTAAATTCGGTGCTGATTACCTCGGCGCTCACCGGTCCCGGCGTCAACGAGGCAATTTCTGTTATAACCGCCATAATATTTTGCTTTTCTTTCGCAATAA
Source organism: Bacillota bacterium (assembly GCA_023441125.1). Next base: position 18,309 of record JAEZQV010000495.1, on the reverse strand, counting down.
GTGAGGGGTTGGTAGTTACGCCGGCCACAACACCCAAGGGAAGAATTTCTTTGATTTCGGCAATATTAGCTGTATCTAGAAAAAACTTCATGAATACTTCACGCGCCTTTTTCTTGGTATAGTCTGCCTCTTTGGATGAATTATTTACGACTGGTTCGCCTAAGCGGCGCCAACTCAATAATTCCGGTTACCGAAATCCGTGCCAGGTCTTGTTCGTCTTTAGCTGAAATGAGCATCCGTCCCTCACATTGGCTGCAGGACAGTTCAACAGCGTCCACAAGTACGTCCACGTCCACATCGGTATTGCCACAAGAGCAGTATACCCCTCCCTGCTCAGCAATATCATGAATTTTATTTAAAATTTCCAGCAAAATTTGCGAATTTTCTATCCCTTGATCGTCTACTTGGTCCTCCATCTCACTGGCCAGACTGGCCACCTCTTGCTTGTGCCTGGCAATAGTCTCAGCAATAGCTTCAGGATTACCAACAAAACCAAGTTCCAGATTGGTCTGGGCACAATATATTTTGCTTGCCTTGGGCTGCCGAAACAGCTTGCCGTCAAGAAATATTAAGTGGTTGGTTTCGCAAACAACACAAGGAATATCCAGCAGATACTGATGGCGACCAGCACCGGCAATACTCCCTTGCACTTGACCGCAGCTGCAGGCAAGCTGGCATTCCGAGTTATGAATAGCAAACCGGGAGACATTATGCAGTTCAATTTTTCCGCAGCGCGAGCAATACAGCGCTAACGTCGAAACAGCGCTAATGACCATTTTGATATCCCCCCTTGCTTTAATGTATTTCGCCGCAGGCACGAAAAATCCTGCCTGGGCTTTATCAAGTTGGCAGCACACGGTAAAGAAACAAAGTCAATAAGGGACCCGGGACTACCGCCCCGGGCCTTACCGCTAATCAACCGATCAATAAGCGGCGTTCTTCACTAAAATGATTACCGATATTGGCTTCAATAATTTTGCAAAGAGACATAATATCAAATGGCTTGGTTATATAATCACGCATACCGGCTTCCCGGGCTTCATTGACCATATCCAACTCACCATAGGCGGTCATCATAATTACCTGATCGCCCTGGCCTTGCCGTTTGAGTTCTTTTAGCGCTTCTATTCCGTCCATCCCCGGCATTTTCATATCCATAAGAATAACCTGGGGATGAACTTCCTGCGCGGCCTGTATTCCTTCATAGCCGTTAGCTGCCGTAATTACTCTATACCCCTCGTCCTGGAGAACCTCGGTAAGCAATCTCCGAATTCCAGGCTGGTCATCAATCACAAGAATGGTTGCTTGAGAATTGCTCATTTACTTTTGCACCTTGCTTTCTCCGTAGTGTTTAAGAAAACCCGCTTCTTTTTCCTAATATAACCATATTCGCAATTAATTGAAAATATCCTGCTAATTTCTGGAAGAAAATAGAAATTACTTTAACTTTTTCTAATTTCAGTTAAATTAATTTAATTATTGCCGGATTTATGCTAGAATTTGTAATGGAATTAACATGTAGAGGTATATTATGGAAATTAATACGCGACTGCACAATACAATTACATATATAATAAACCACAAGGCAGCTTTGTTCTTCACCATAGTAGTAGCGGCTTATCTGGCCCCTTTTGTGATCTTGCGGCAAAACGCACATTTTACGATTAATGATAATCTGGACTGGATTACCGCCTGGATTGTGCTGGCCAACAGCGGCCAGGTTTTTAATCTGACCGGCACCGTAACGCAAATGCTGGGCGAATTGCCGCGCAGTTGTCTGCCCAGCGGCTTTAATGTTATTACCTGGCTGTATATGATTCTGCCCCCCTTCCGCGCCTACCTGATCAATATGCTGATCGTACACAGCACGGCCTTTCTCGGTATGTATCTGCTGCTTAAAAATCACATCATTCCCGGAAACCGCCAGGTATGGCTGGCCTGGGCCGGCGCCGCCTCGTTTGCTACCATCCCCTTTTATACCGTGTATGGCCTGTCGATTGCCGGACAGCCTTTACTATTTTATGCCATGGCAAACGCATTTTATGACAAAGGCAGCATGGTCAAGAATAGTATCATTATTTTTATTTTCGCCCTGTATTCTTCTTTACCGCTAGTCGGTGTTTTCCTGCTGGCGGGCCTCGGTCTGGCCGCCCTTTATGATGTCTGCCGCAACAGGATCATGCGCCCTAAATTTTGGGGCGCCATTGCGCTTTTAGCCTGCTCTTATGCGATAACCGAAATCTGGCTGATTTATAATACCTTTTTCAGTGCAGGGTTTGTGTCCAGCCGCGAGGAGATTAACCGCATTCTCTTAGGGCAGGCGCGGGACTGGAACGGCGTCCAGGCACTCATTCTGGAAAACTGGGTCAATGGCCAATATCATGCCGTCAGCCTGCATAAATATATTTTGCTGATCGCCGTACCGTTGGCGCTGCTCTCTGGCTGGCGGCAAAAGCGGGAATATACACTCATCCTGCTGTTATTGTCGCTGGCGACAATGCTGTCGATTTGTTACGGACTACGCTATTCAGAGGCATTCATGTCGGCAACGGCCGGCATCGGCTTTTTGAATTCTTTTCAGATTCAGCGGTTTCACTGGCTGCATCCTTTGTTATGGTATACCATCTTTGCGCTGTGCCTGGCGATCGTCGCCAAGCTCCGCTATGTGGGCAAACTGCTGGCGGTACTCCTGGTAACCCTGCAGCTTGGTTATCTGTTCGGCAACAATATTGAATACGATCTGATGCTAAAAAAACAAACAGACATCTCGGTTATGGAGAATGCCTGGCTGTACGAAAATATCAGTTATGGCGAGTTTTTCGCCGACAGTCTGTTCAAGCAGGTAGACGATTATATCGGCCGGCCCAAGAAAGACTACCGCGTGGCCGGGATCGGCTTTTACCCGGCCATTACCCAGTACCATGGCTTTTATACGCTGGACGGGCGGTTAAATATTTATCCGCTAGCTTACAAACATGCTTTTCGTCAGATTATGGCCAAAGAACTGGCCAAAAATCCGTTCTGGCGGCAATACTTTGACGACTGGGGCATCACCTGCTATATTTTTCCGGCTGAGCTTGAGTATTATCAGGTGCGCAGGAGTTACAACCTGAAACTCAACCAGCTTGAACTGGATATGGAGGCCTTTAAAAACTTAGGCGGCGAATATATTCTATCCGCCGCCGAAATAACCAATTACCGGGATAACGGTCTGGAGTTCTTACACCGGTTTAATGATGGCTGGTCTGCCTGGGAAATTTATTTGTACAAGGTGCGCTAATCCCTTATATTGCCGGCGGAAGGCCGGCAAGGTGCTAAATATGAAACGGCAGCTGCATCAGGGTGGAACCAAGAAAAATCATCAGCACGGCAACAACTGCAACGAGTGTCAATAACGGTGTCAGTAACACCAGTGTGGCTTTGGCCCCCGTTAAACCATGCGCTCCCCGGATTGCGGCAACATGCAGAAACAAAGTCCAGGTCACGACAATCACGCCGATCAGGCCCAGAGCAAACCCGCGCAAGCCGGCAGGCAATAAGGCGGCAATGACCCATAAAGGCATTACGGCGACACGCGGTAAATGAGCAAAGCCAAGGGCTGCGAATAATCCTACCGCCGTGCCCCGGCCGCCGGCCAATTCGGCAATAAAGTTAAGTACGGCTGCACCCAGCAGCCAAAAGACGAAACTGCCGGCAAAGTGCAGCACAAACAAAAGCCCCAAGGCCGGTACGCCGGCGCTGCCTTTAATCCCCGTATACAATGCCCACACCGGCACAAGCATACCGATGACAAACATCGCCAATGCCTGTCCGGTTAATTTTTTTTCAGCAATATGGTGCATGGCGGCAACAGGGTTAAATAATACATCATAAATTGTTTCCAGAAAATTGCCCATTACTTTGCCCCCTTAATAACTCTGGGGTTTGGCTGCAGGACCGGCCGGGGTAAGCAGTTCCGCCAGACGCTTAAGCAGCATTTGCTCGGAAGCCAAATTATCCTGCGCGCCAAAGATTGCTTCCAGAGCACTCATTTTCCCGTATTCCACCACTTCAGGCTTTCCCTGGATGCCGGCCATGGCCGCCGCCCCGTCAATAGCATCATACATATTGCCCAGTTCATCGACCAGACCAAGCTCTTGGGCTTGCCGGCCGGTATAAATACGTCCGTCGGCCAGTTGGCGCACTTTGGCTTCTTCCAGGTGCCGGCCCTCGGCAACTACGGCTACGAATTGATTATACATATCATCAACCATCGCTTGCACAATAGCCCGTTCCTCCGCCGTCAGTTCACGATCCGGTGATAAGATATCTTTATGCGGACCACTCTTGATTTTTTCCTGACGGACGCCGATTTTTTTATAAAGTTCTTCCCAGTTGGAATAAGGCATGTACACGCCCAGACTGCCTGTTATCGTCGAGGGATTGGCATAGATTTTGTCGGTGCAGGCCGCCAGCCAGTAACCGCCGGAAGCTGCCATATCGGCCATGGAAGTTATGACCGGTTTGCCGGTAGCCCGCAGCTTTTTCAGTTCTTCACCGACTTCCTGCGATGCCGGAACAGTGCCGCCGGGACTGTTGATCCTCAGCACGATAGCCTTGACCGCGGCATCGTCACGGGCAGCATGCAGTTGGCGGATCAGGCTGTCGGTACCGCCGCCGTCCGTCAGCAGGCTAACCTGACCGCGACCGCCGATAATCATGCCGTCAACATAAATGACGGCAATCTTTCCGTTGCCGGTAAGCTTGCTCTGTTTTACCTTGGGTGCTATAAACAGCCCCCCGATCATGGATAAGCCAATAATCAAAGCCAGGAAGAGAACCACTGATTTCTTAAACATAATTACCTCCCTTAGGTTACACTACGAATTAGCTGAGACCTGTCCTTAGCTGCTATGTAAAAGAAAACTGTTGGAGGTTATCCAACAGTTCCTTGCTTATAGTTTGCCCTGTTTACGGGTCAGTGATGCTTTGACAAAATCCCGGAACAACGGGTGAGGATTGGTCGGACGCGATTTAAATTCCGGATGAAACTGCGTACCGACAAACCAGGGATGATCTTTTAGTTCCACAATTTCAACCAGCCTGCCGTTCGGCAGGGTTCCGCCGATCACCAGTCCGGCTGCGGCTAATTGCTCCCGGTAGGCGTTATTGAATTCAAAACGGTGGCGATGACGTTCATAGATAATCTCATCCTGATAAGCTTGATAAGTCAGGGTGTTCTCCGTGACTTTGCAGGGGTAAACTCCCAGACGCATGGTGCCGCCCTTGTCTTCCACCGCAGCCTGCTCCGGCATCAGGTCGATAACGGGATGCGGCGTATCGGGATTAAACCCGGAACTGTGCGCGCCGGCCAGGCCGCATACATTGCGGGCAAATTCGATAACAGCCGTCTGCATACCCAGGCATAATCCAAAGAACGGCACTTTGTTCTCCCGGGCATACCGTATTGCTTTGAGTTTGCCTTCCACACCGCGGTCGCCAAAGCCGCCCGGTACTAAAATACCGTCAACATCACCTAAAAAGGCGTCCAAATCGGCCTGCTCGTCTTCTATGTCTTCGGCATGAATCCATTTTATTTCAATGGCGGTATTGTTGGCAATGCCGGCATGCCGCAAGGATTCCGATACGCTCATGTATGCATCCTGCAGAGCGACATATTTACCGACAATGGCAATGCGTACAGTATCCGCCGGATTTAAAATCTTGTCCACCATTTGGCGCCATTCAGCCATGTCAGCCCCGGTATCCACAATATTGAGCTTTTCCATGGCAATCCGGTCCAACCCCTCTTTCTCCAGCATGAGGGGAACCTGATAGATACTGGCGGCATTTTTATTCTGAATCACAGCGTCGCCGTCAATATCACAGAACAAGGCCAGCTTTTCCCTCATCTCAGGCGAAATTTCGTGCTCGGTGCGGCAGACAATGATATCCGGATGAATACCGATGCTCCTCAGTTCTTTTACGCTATGCTGGGTTGGCTTTGTTTTGAGTTCACCGGCCGCAGAAATATAGGGCACCAGCGTAACATGAATATAGAGCGACCCGCCTTTGCCCACTTCCTTCTTGACCTGACGGATAGCCTCTAAAAACGGCAGGCTCTCAATATCGCCGACTGTGCCGCCAATCTCGGTTATAACCACATCGGCATTATCTTCCTTGCCCACACGGTAAATGCGTTCTTTAATTTCATTGGTAATATGCGGTATTACCTGAACGGTACTGCCCAGGTAATCCCCTTTGCGTTCTTTATTAATTACCGACCAGTAGATTTTACCGGCCGTAACATTGGAGCTTTTACTCAAATTGATATCTATAAACCGTTCATAATGGCCAAGATCAAGGTCTGTCTCGCCGCCGTCCTCGGTGACGAATACCTCGCCATGCTGGTATGGGCTCATTGTACCCGGATCAAAGTTGATGTACGGGTCAAATTTTTGAATTGTTACCTTAAGCCCACGGCTTTTCAACAAGCGCCCGAGCGAAGCGGCCGTGATACCTTTTCCCAGGGAAGATACCACGCCGCCGGTAACAAAAATATATTTAGCCATAAAAAAATCCTCCTACTAACTTTCCATGGTGGTGATTCGTCCCATTTTAACTAACCTAATTATGCCAAACATCGTTAGATTTTATTTATTCAGCATTAGTTTGCTTCCAGTTCTTCTTCTTCTTCTTCCTGTTCAAACTCAGCATCGCCGTCCAGCAAATTGCCGGATTCAGCGGTATTGTCACTGTCTTCACTGTCAAAATCCTGCTGGATAGCAGCCAGCAGCTTTTCCCGCCGCACGTCATCCTGACTGGCGGCGGCTTTCGTTTCTTCTACCTCACGCAGATTAATCCGCTGCGGCGACCATTCTGTCAGGCCCCACATACTTTTGCCGGTATGGACAAACCGGCTGTCCAGGTTAATTCTGGTGTGAATTTCAGCGATCATATGCGCCGATGGCCGGGTTATGCCGCCCTTCTCGACAAAGACCTGATCAATCAATTCACGGTAATATAACGGATGGCCTGTTGTTCTTAAAATCTGATACGCTACATTTACGTCGTCAATATTGTTTTTCGATATATTATTTGCCATAAATTCAACCTCCGCACTTAACAATCCGCGTTTTATATTCAACGTGCGGAGATAAATTCCTCCCGAACTTCTTAAAACATTCCCTTATAAATTGGTCATATTACATTTTATCAGGGGCAGCCACGCCTAAAATCCCCAATGACTGCCTGATAGTTGACCGCACCGCCGTTACCAGCGCCAGCCGGGCGGACTGCACACCGGGGTCTACGCCGATAATGCGGCACTGGTTATAAAAGGTATGAAACATGCCGGCCAAATCATGGGCATAACGGGCAATCCGGTGCGGCGCCCGTTCTCTGGCGGCAGCAGCCACCTCTTCCGGAAACTCGGCCATCTTCTTAATCAAATCAATTTCAGCCTGCTCAGTCAGCAGTTCCAGCTTAACCTGACTCCAGTCAGCCGGTACCGCAATACCGGCTTCGGCAGCCTGCCGGAAGATGCTGGCAATCCGGGCGTGGGCATATTGAATATAATATACCGGATTGTCGTTAGAGCTGGATTTGGCTAAATCCAGGTCAAAATCAAGCTGGCTGTCAATAGAACGCATAATGAAGAAAAACCGCGCCGCATCGCGGCCGACTTCTTCAATAAGTTCGCCGAGAGTGACGCCCTGCCCCGTCCGTTTGGACATTTTGACCAGTTCGCCGTTCTGATAGAGACTGACCATTTGCAAAATCAGCACTTCCAGATTATCGGGGTTGTAATCCATGGCGGCGATGGCGGCCTTTACCCGGCTGATATAACCATGATGGTCTGCTCCCCAGATGTTGATGACCCGGTTAAAGCCCCGGGCAAATTTGTCGCGGTGGTAGGCAATATCGGCGGCAAGATAGGTGGGTATCCCATTATCGCGGATGACCACCCGGTCCTTATCATCACCATAGGCAGTGGCTTTCAGCCATAACGCCCCGTCTTTTTCATAAATGTTGCCGTTGTCCCTGAGCAATTGGCAGGTGGCCGCCACAGCCCCGGTATTGTGCAGCGTACGCTCACTAAACCACACATCGAAATATACGCCAAACTCTGCCAGATCCTCTTTAAGACCTGCCAGTTTCTCGGTCAGGGCCAGTTCTTTGAACACAGCCAGCCGTTCGGTCTCAGACACGGTAAGGTATTTATCGCCATGGTGGTTGATAATTCGCTGGGCAGTGTCAATGATATCCCGCCCGTGATAGCCGTCCTCAGGAAACTGGGTGGCTTGTCCTAATAGTTCCAAATAACGGGCGTTAACGGACGCGGCCAGATTGTCAATCTGGTTACCGGCATCGTTTATGTAAAACTCGGCCTCCACCTGATAACCGGCGGCCCGTAACAGGTTAACCAGCGCGCTGCCTACCGCCGCCCCGCGCCCGTGACCTACATGCAGCGGTCCGGTCGGATTGGCGCTGACAAACTCCACCTGTACCCGTTCCCCCTGCCCGGCCTGGCTCCGGCCAAAAGCATCCCCGGCAGCAAGCATATTGGCCAATTGCTGATATAACACGCCGGCTTGCAGATAAAAGTTAATAAACCCAGGGCCGGCAATTACGGCTTTCTCCAGCCAGGGTTCGTTTAACCGCTCGACAAGGGCCTGGGCAATGCTGCGCGGGTTCATTTTGGCCGCTTTGGCCGACTGCATAGCAAAGTTGGTGGCAAAGTCGCCAAACTCTTTTTGCGGCGGCACCTCCAGCCCGACCTCAGGCAGCTTGTCAGCGGTAAAAATGCCATCAGCAATCGCCTGTGCGGCTGCTTTTTTGATGGCAGCAACCAAAGTTTCTTTAATGTCCATTCTTTCTATCCCCCTGTACAGTGATGCGCAGTGTATTGGCACTTTGCCACTGTCCGTCAATTTCGAGCTCGTATTCAATGTCAACCCCGGTAACACAGCCCTCACCCTGGGTGCGGCTGACCGTCAGCCGGGTTGTCCGCACACTCATGGCCAGGGTTCCATAGGCTGTAACATAACTGGATAGGCTGCTCTTGCCGACCCGGAATTCCTGCCGCTGTTCCACAGCCCCCAGCCGCACGAGAATGACATGATCGTTATATATTTTTAAAAGCGTAGTGGCACCAGCCATGCCGCTAATCTCAGTTTCCTGATAAGTAATGTAATAGACACCGTTTTTGCTGTACCGGCGACCGGGGGTAACCAGTTCAATCCGGTTCACCTCGCCCTCGGCGTCCTGTTGCGAGCCGTGTACGTTAATCAGTACACTGTCAATACCTGTATTGCCTGTTGGCAGTTTAATGAAACTCAGTCCTTTCTCAGAACCTTAACTTTATTATTATAGCGTAGACAGGGACGGTTGCCAATATTCACAGCAAAAAAGTTAGCAAAAAAGTTAGCGGCCGCGGCCAACGGCCTGTGCTTTAGCTTGGCAACAAGAACAGGCTGAAGCATGCCCTGCCTGTCTCGGCATGCTTCAGCCTGTTATCATCTGACTACGTCAAAGTCTCAGGTTCGCCCCGGCCTGGAGGTCCGGTGGTTTTATTTTTTACTAGTAAAGGACTGTACCAGGGCAGTGGTTGAGCCCTGAACGTTTTCAACCATATGGATGATTTCCTGCATGGCCCGGGCCTGTTCGGCCGAAGCCGCGGCCGACTGGTTAATGCCGTCAATTACGGTTATGATCGAGGTTTGAATCTCGCCTAAAATGCTGTTGATGCTTTCGGTTGCTTCGGCGCTTAACTGCGATAACTTTTGCATCTCCTGGGCCACTACGGCGAAGCCCCGGCCATGCACGCCGGCCCGTGCCGCCTCAATGGAGGCGTTAAGGCTGAGCAGTTTGGTCTGAGTGGCAATACTGCGGCTCATATCAATAATTTTCGTAGTTTCCCTGACCTTTCGCACGGTATCGTCTGAGATTTTTGCCACGCGGTCGGTGGCGGCGGCCATCTCCTCGGAGGAAGCTGACATTTCTTCAATGGCGGCAGCCGCCTGCTGGACATTTTCCGCTACGGCGCCGGCCACCTGCTCGACCTGCCCGGCGTCGGTAATTGCTTTCAGCCGGGCACTAAACAAGGCGGTCACTACCTTGGCAATCGGCTGCGTATACTCCAGTTTGCCGGCAATACCGAACGTGCCGACGCGTTTGCCATTCACTATAACTGGATAGTTCTGACCTTCTTTCAGGTTCGGGTTTTGGGCAACATCGTCCGCACTGACGAAGACAGCGTCAACTTCCCCCCGCAGGATTCGCTTCGCACCGGGGTGGGTTATCCCCAGACGGCTCCCGGCCGAATCGCCGGTAATTACGCCCGCCTCATTACAGACAATAGTGTGATAGCCGGTCTGGTCATATACAAATCTGGTCAATTCACTGGCAAGTTCCGGGGTGATTTTGTATTCTGCCATATGTGTACACCTCCAGTTATAGGGCACTTAAATACTGCCATAATTATTCAACATCCGCGGCAAAATACCTTTCCGGCCGGCCGGGAAAATAAATCGCGCCGCCTGTCCGTGCGTACCAGACAAGCGGCGCAGTCCCCGGGAGGTAGCCGCCATACTACCTCGCGTAATTAATGTATGCAAAACGAGATTTAAAATTCACTGTATCTTGCAATCTACTGCCACAATTTTTTTATCTCGGCGCCGGGATAATAATGGGTAATAATTTCGCCGGCCTGTTTGCCCTCTTTGGCATAGGTGTACGCGCCCCATTGGCATAGACCGACGCCATTGCCCCAGCCTAACCCTTTAAAGACAAAATTACTGCCGTCGTAAGTCATGTCGGTAATCAGTGTGGATTTCAGCCGGTCGTAGCCCACAGCCCGGCGAAAGTCGGAACCATACATCTTCTTATTGCCGGCGCCAATGTACAGGATACGGCCGGAAGGCCCCTTCGCCAAAATTTTAATATCGCCGGGATTGCCACTGTAGCCAATGGCCGCCGCCACCTGTGAGCCTGGAATTTTGACGGTCCAGGACTGAATGTTTTCCGGCGCATAGGCAAAACAATTATCGGTAACCGGCTGAAAATAAGGGGTATCATGGTCAATTTCCTTGGGGAAACTCTCTTCCCGGGTCGCCCCGATCTGTCCGTTGCAGGAGCTGTAGATGGCATTAACAAGCCCGCCGGCATAGAGCAGAATTTGGCCTCGGGTCCGGGCTACGGCCTGCCGCACACTGTCATTGACTTTCTGCGGCGCAAAAGCCTGAAGCTCCTCTTTGGAGGTACTCACGTCGGCATTATGAAGTTTTTTGATGGTGCCGGCCTCAATAGCGCTGATAGTCAGCGTACGGGAAGCAATGGCCTGGGCAGCCAGGGCTTCTGTCGGCCAGTCCGGCTCCATCTCCTGGGCAATGACTCCTTCGATATATTTTTCCAGCGGCATAGTCTCTATGGTACCCTTGTCAGCCATATAAACCCGGATTTGCGGTTCGCTTGGATACTTGGCAGCATTAAAGGCCGGTACCCCGGGAATAGGCTGTGGCGTCGCCTTGGGCGCCTGCTCGGCAGGCGCCGGCGGTGTCGGCGCCGGTTTTTGGGCGGGAGGCTTGAGTACTGTATATGCTCCCGTGATGAAAACTAGCAGAACGCCTACGACAATTGCGGTATTGATTGTTTTGTTTTTCATGCACTCCCACCTCACAGTTAGTATGTCAGGCTGCACCCGCACTTATTCGTCAGGCAGCGCCCATAATTCAGCCGTTATTTCGGAACCGGCCTGATCTGTAAAGATGCGGGTAATAAGTCGCCAGCGGGTATTGTTGACAAAACGGAAATCCTTGTCGGTAAAAGTAGTGGCGTCTTTGCCCGGCGCCACATAATTAACCGGCTGGGAGTGCGGGTGGCGCTCAGTCACCTGAAGATTGGCCGCCAGAACAGTATTATATAGCGTTGAGCTTACCTGGCACATACCGCCGCCCAGTCCTTCCTCCTTTTCCCCGCTATCGCCAAATACCGTCGCCGGCTGAAAACCGCGGGCACTGGTCGGCTCGCCGGTTACTTTGTTAAAAGAAAACTCCTCGCCCGGGCCGATGAGGGTATTATTGGTTAATTTGGCCGTCAGACGGATATTGGCCAGACGTCCGGGGCTATTATCCAGAATCCGGGTGGCAAAGGTACTCAGCCGGTGGCCCCGGGCCAGCACCTCCCGGGTTATTTCCGGACGAAACGGCTGATAAACAGGCGTTATCCTGCTGCCGGCCGGGGCCGCTAATACAGTATTGATTGTGGCCGGAACATCCATGCGCTGGCCGGGGCGCTCCGGCAGAATCCGGCCGCCCACCGGATCAAACCCCGCGTTCACCGCCGGCACATTTTTAGCCTGCGCCAGATTGTTCAGCGTCTTGGCAGCTTCTGCCGGCGTCAGACCGCCTACCGGCACTCCCGCCACGCTTACATTGTCCGCCACAAGATGCATCTGGGGCTTGGGGGCCGGGCTGCTTAAGCCGCAGCCGGCCGAAAAAAACAAGCCGGTGGCGGCCAAAAACCATACGGACATATATACAAGAATTTTTATTCCGGTCACCTCCTGCCGGTAGTATGAATACCATGGAGTAGCTTATTGGCGAAAAGAGGAGGAAAACGCATGCTTCCGGTAGATGAATTAATCGGCAAAGCGGCCGCCATTACCTGCCATTCGGATCAGGTGCAGCCTGGTTCTATCTTCGTTGCCATTCGCGGCCGGGCTGCTGACGGTAATAATTTTGCCCCTGCTGCCGCCAGCAAGGGAGCACTGGCTGTTGTCAGCGACTGTCCCCAGTGTTTACCGCAGCTGCCGGTACCGGTTATTGGCGTGACGGACGCCAGACTGGCGCTGGCGCAGCTGGCCAGCGCCTTTTACGGTCATCCGTCCCGGAAATTAAAGCTAACCGGTATAACCGGTTCGAATGGTAAAACCACCATTGCCTGCATGCTGGAACATATTTTTGTGCAGGCAGGTCTCCGGACCGGCCTGATTGGCACAATCCGCGTAAATACTGGTAAAGGTTCCTGCCCGAGCCGCCTCACGACCCCGGATGCGGTCAGTCTGCAGCAGTACCTTGCGCAAATGCTGAGCAATAAAGTGACCCATGCCGCCATGGAAGTGTCGGCCCAGGGAATTGACATGCAGCGGGTTGCCCAGGTTACTTTTGCTGCCGGCATACTTACCAATGTCTGCGCCGATCATCTTGATTTTCACGGCGGATTTGCCGGTTACCTGGCAGCCAAGGCCAAATTCCTAGATCTGCTCGCTCCGTCAACTCCGCTCATTGTTAATGTTGCCGATCCATACTGCCAGGCAATAGCCAAGCCATTTAGCGGTAACATCATCTCTGCCGCCGTAGACAACCCGGCCGATATTATTGCCAATATCAGCCATCTCTCCACCTATGGCAGCGCTTTTACCCTGACGCTCACCAGGCCGTTGCCGGTTAGCGGCCACCGGCTGCTGGCGGAGGGAGATTATGCGGTAACATTAGGCCTCCCGGGCCGGCATAATGTAGAAAATGCTTTGCTGGCCGCCGCCGCAGCTTTACTACAGGGCGTAGCACCGGCAACAATTATCCAGGCGTTAAGAAGCTTTAGGGGTGTTGAGCGGCGCATGAATATCCTGCATGCGTCTGGACTCACGATAGTGGATGATACGGCGCTTAACCCCGGCAGTATTGACGCCGTCTTCGCCGCAATCGCGTCCTTTCGCTACAGCCGTCTTATCATCGTCAACGCCATTCGCGGCCAGCGGGGCGCCGCCATTAATACGGCCAATGCCACCACAATTGCCCTGTGGCGCCAAAAGCTGGCTTTTGAACTGATTGTAACTGCCAGTACCGATCAGGTTACCCCGGCCGATACCGTAACCGGTCAGGAACAACAGGCCTTTTTGTCAGCCCTTGCCGCCCACAGGCTTGACCATACCTACCGCGCGACCCTTGCCGGTGCTGTTACGGCTGCGCTCGAGCAGTCCCTGCCCGGTGATTTAATTGTGCTCCTGGGCGCGCAAGGGATGGATAACGGCCGCCAGCTGCTATCGGCGTTGCTAAAACCGTCCGCTAGCCGGCCTTGCGGCTATGACCGGCAATCGCTGCCGGTCTGGGCCGGCAAGTAACGCTTATTCCGGGCCGTTGCCGCACTTGGGCTCTTTATTTACATAACCGGAAAATATAGCCTGAAGCTTGGCGGGTTCCTCCGTAAACACCAGGTATATATGGAGCGGGATAGTGGCCAAAAAAAACATAGTTAGGCCATAAAAAGTTATTCTCACACCGGTCAAACCGCCAAAAGGACGGCTAAGCCAGGAGGCCTGCTCGGGAAAAATATACGGTAAGCCGGCCATGCTGGCCAGAACCACAGCCATAACCCAGCTGGTGAACAATGCCTTTTGCCCCGGATTGTACCGGCCGTAATTGGGATGATGTTCGGTAATAAACAATGCATACCGCAGGAAGCTGCGTAAGTTGGGCAGGTCGTGCCGGGTAAACAGCACCTCGGTATATTTGCCGGTAAAAAAATAATAGTAGGTCTGCCCCAACAGATTTAACAGCAATAAAATACCGGCAAGACTATGGGTTTTACGCACTAAACCGTAAGACAGTCCGCTCCAGGGATCATGCAGATACAGGCCGGTTATAACCAAATACGTCACGGCCGAAACCATGATCCAGTGGAAAATACGTACAGGCAGAGGATGCAATAATAGTTTCATACAAATAAAATCCCCCAAACGGGGGATTTTCATGTCTATAACTTCAAATTCACTTTGGGGATATTTTTTCCGTAAAAAATCTCAGCCATCTCTTTTTTCAAACGCTGCTTAATTTTTTTCTTCTCGCCGGCCAGCAGTTCTTTTTTGGCCGTACCAAACAAGTAATTATCCAGATCAAATTCCTTTAACAGCATTTTGGTGTGGAAAATATTCTCCTGATACACATTTACGTCAATCATCTGATACATGTCGCGGTTATCGCTGGATATATAGTTCTGAATGGAATTAATTTTATGGTCAATGAAAAACTTTTTGCCATTGACATCGCGGGTAAAGCCGCGTACCCGGTAATCGATTACGGCGATATCAGGGTGGAAGGTGTTAATGAGAAAGTTCAGGGCTTTAAGCGGCGAAATCTGGCCACAGGTCGACACATCAATATCGGCGCGAAAAGTGCTGATGCCCTCATCAGGGTGGCTTTCCGGATAGGTGTGGACGGTAATATGGCTTTTATCCAGATGGCAGACTACCGCGTCAGGCATCGGCTCGTTGAGCTCGCACTCACCGCAGTCCTCATGGTCGAGCTCGCCGGCCTCACCCGGCTGATGCACGGCTTCCTCCGAAATCAGCATGGTTACACTGGCCCCTTGCGGATCATAGTCCTGTTTGGCAATGTTCAGGATATTGGCACCAATCATGGTCGCCACTTCTGTCAGGATATTGGTCAGCCGCTCCGCACTATATTCTTCATCAATGTATTCGATGTAGGAATGGCGGTGCTGCGGCGTTTTCGCATAGCAGATGTCATACATATTAAAACTGAGACTTTTGGTAAGATTATTAAATCCATAGAGTTTTAATTTTTTTATTGATTTAATTTCCATCGTGCTTGTCCTTCTCCTCACAGATAGAGTGAAAGTTGACCCGGTGCAGTTAACCCGCCACCGTCTTATTTAGCAAAAATCCATAAAAATTATACCACACCCCAGCCAAAAGTATAGTAGTTGGTAAAAAATTAGGCAGCTGCAGCTAACAGGCGGCGTTCTACCAGGTAGTTTACCCGGGAATACGCCCCCCTATTTGGGTTTAATATTAAACTTTTCTATCATTCGGGCCGGATAATAGGATTCCTTGGCCTTGCGCAGCCCCTCAATGCCCATGTCTTCCTCCCGGTTGATATATTCCAGGTGCCGCCAGGCATGTTCGCAAAAGTTCTGATTAATCACCGGATACACGCCGCGGATGTCAGGGTTGCCTTTCTCGACATGGATAACGGCCGTGTCGGCATTCAACTGTTCGCCAAAAGTAAAGGCTTCCACTTTGCCGCCAATGGTAATTAAACCGCCGGTAAGTTTAAGCTCGGTCCAATGGCTCAAGACTTCGATAATGGCGTCCCGTTCGCCGCGCAAAGTGGGATCATCGTCGCAGCCTTTTTTCATACACCACTCGTGCTGATTGGCGATACAGTTGGCCGTCCATTCCGGCGTCAGCGGCCAAAACTCGTAACTGCTGTAATTGCGCTTGAAGCTGTTAATGTGATTTTTCTTGCCGTGATATTTACGGCCTTTTAATTCAATCAAATCCTTGCTATTATAAACATAGTCGAAGTTGTCACGGTCGCTGGCAATGGCAAACTGCCCGGGGCGCCAGGTCTCCAAAATGCCCAGCATGAATTTTTCGATGCCCCGCAATTGAAACGGCAGGTTTTGGGCGGTAAAATAGTCAGCCATGTTTTCCAGAGCCGCCTGGATGCCTTCATCCGGGCCAAACGGCTGCAGCATAAACTGCCTGCTGCCAGTGCCGGCTTTGATGAAAAGGTAGCCTTGTTCTTCGGTCCATTTGATGGAATATATATTGCGCCACATAAATAAATTGGTAAAGCTAAAATGCGCATTTTCATAGCGGCGCTGACCAAAGTACTTATCAAATATAGGTTTCTGCGCCAACGTGATATCCTGGAAATTGATACTAAGACCCCCTACTTAATTCTTTAATGCCCGCTTGCGAACTAACGCGGCGTATTGTTTAGTACTTATTATTATATGCCTGGCGCACAGCGCATGCAATACAGCAGTCGGAGGTGAACCCATGTCCAAACGCGCGCCCACTATATTATATGGCGATTGCCCTCATCTTAACAGACGGCACAGCATTATTGCCGTATACCGGGAAACCCGTGTTCCCGGTGATGCCATGCCGCATTACCAGGTAGCAGACATTGAATGTGATTTTAGCGATGAATGCCGCCAGGAAAAATGTCCACTGGCGGAAAACGCGCCCAAACATCCTCCCGGCATTGGCTTGGCATAAGCCAAGGGAAGCGGGGACGGTTCATGACTTGAATGCATTCCAGCATTCAAAGCAGGAACCGTCCCCTCTTTATCTTATTCAGCGAGTTAAGACTCCCGCCTCTATAGGCGGCGTCAGTTCACTTTTCCCGGCTTGTCCTGAGATCATAGCTTCTGGACAAATTCCAAGCGTTCACCGTCCGGACCGGTAAAGAACATAATCTTTTTATCACTCATGATTTTGGGCTGATCAAACAACAGGGGCACCTGGTTCTGCCGCAGTCTTGCGATTGCATCATCCATATCCTTAACCAAGAAGGCCACATGGTCCACTATCCCCGGGCCCCGCGAACTGGCAGCATCCTCGGTATACTGGATGAGTTCGATCGTCTGCTGGCCGGACTTGATAAATTCCAGGCGAATGCGTTCATCCTGATAACTTTCTGCCCGGGTACAGCCCAACACCGACGTGTAAAACGCCAGCGATTTATCCACATTTTTAACTACAATACCAATATGCGCGACATCGTGCATACATTACTCCTCCTTCCAATATTTCGGCCAGGTAAAAATAAAAGTTGCTCCCTGCCCCGCCGCCGACAGTACTCGTACCAAACCACCCTGATTCTCGACAATTTTCTTGACCAGCGCCAGCCCTACCCCGGTACTCTCCCGGATATCACGGGACGCAAGGGTTTGAAATATCTCAAAAATTTTATGGTGATAGTCCGGAGCAATGCCCGGTCCGTCATCGGCCACACTGAATTCATAGAATTCACCGGCATCGGCTGCCTTGACAAGGACTTTTCCTGCCGGCTTGTCATGGTGTTTTACGGCATTGCCGATCAGATTGGCAAACACTTGCCTGAGCCGAACCCGCTCCGTCCGGATAACAGGCAGCTCCGAGCCGGTTATAATACGGAACTCGGCCGGCAAATCCAGTTCTTCGCTTACTTCATTAATCAGTTCCCCGACATCGACCACCTCAACCGTGGTTTTAATCCTGCCAATCCGTGAATATTCCAGGATGCCTTCAATGAGATTTTCCATCCGCCGTACCCGCCCTCTCAGCAGTTCCAGCTTGCGCTGAATTTCTACATCCAGTGTGCCGGGAAGATCCTCCTCAAGCCACTGCGACAAATTGGCAATAGCCCGGAGCGGGGCTTTAAGGTCATGGGAGACAACATAGGCAAACTGGTCAAGCTCCCGGTTGCTGCGTTTGAGCGTCTGGGCATATTTAGTCAATTCGCCCTGTTTGCGCCGCAATTCATCCTCCCGCCGGCGTACCGCCTCAGTCATGGCATAAAAGTGTTCCGCCAGTAT
>JAEZQV010000494.1 GCA_023441125.1 Bacillota bacterium | reverse complement strand
GTGCCAGGTTGGGACATGCCCAAAAACAAGCACCTTGCCTTTGTACGCCGGGCAAAAAGGGAACTGACTGTCCATCCACACTAAATCGTCTTCGGTGTTTTCCTCGATCGGTTTTTGGCTATTGGCGCCCGCGTGGGAAAATAGAAAATTGCCGGCGGAGAAATAGCATGACAGACCCTTGATGAACTGCAGAAGTTCTGACAGTTTAGCGGGTACCAGATTTTCTATTTCCGCATACAACGCTGCGCCGCCGTTATATGTCACCCAATTGTATAAGTGTTCCGACGGGTTGCTCCGCCATGTGTCCGTATTGGTCATTTCGATTAAACTCTGTTCCAGGAACTGTTCATGATTGCCCTTTAACAAAACCGCACCTTGCGACTGAAATGCCTGACAGGCTTTTAAGACAGCCAGATTCTCCGTCCCCCGGTCAATCATATCGCCACATATAACCAGTAAATCCCCGGCCGGGTCATATTCAGCCTGGTTTAATAGCGACTGCAGTCTTTGATTATCACCATGAATATCGGACACTGCCAATATCCGGTCCACAACCCGCATATATTCTACCTCAGCTTTTCTCTGTAATACCGTGTTAGCATGATTCGAACTGCTGTAAGCCTACAGCCATATTATACCATTAATAAGAGGAGTTATAGCGGTTTTTTCGGTAACTCTGGAAGCTGTTTTAGGGCAGGAAGCTTTACAAGCATAGCCTGCAAAATTACTCTTGACTTATAAGTACAGTTTTCGTATGCTGAAAGTAAATATCTTACAATTTTAAGGGCTGCGAAAGGAGGGAGCTAATATGGTGGTCAGAGTGGCAATAAAACCTGTGCTGTTAAAATGGGCTATAAAAAGATCGGGTCGCCCGGTGGCGGAAATCGAACATAAATTTCCTAAAGTGCGGCAGTGGATAGCCGAAACCTGCCAGCCATCCTTTAAGCAGCTTGAAGAGTTTGCCGCTTTTACCTATACGCCGTTTGGCTATTTCTTTCTGCAGGCTCCGCCGCAAGAAATGCTGCCTATACCGCTTTACCGTACTTTGGATTCCCGTCAGGAACCCAATGAAGCTAGCGTAAATCTGCTGGATACTATCCAGACAATGCAAGCCAGACAAAGCTGGCTGAGGGATTACTTAATAGAACGGGAGGCGGACCCGCTACATTTTGTTCAATCGGCCAATTTTCATGACAATATTGCTGAAGTTGCGCAGCATATCCGAAACACCTTAAAAGTTCCGGCTGACTGGGCTTGCAGACATCCGAACTGGACGGAGGCTCTAAATTTTTTACGGGAAACTATTGAAGATGCCGGTATCCTTGTCGTTGTTAACGGCGTTGTCGGCAATAATACGCACCGTACGCTTGACACGCAGGAGTTTAGGGGGTTTGTGCTAGTCGATGAATATTGCCCGTTGCTCTTTGTTAACGGCGCAGACGGTAAGGCTGCGCAAATGTTCACCCTTGCCCATGAACTGGCTCATGTGTTTTTTGGCTACAGTGCGGCCTTTGATCTCCGGGGCTCTTTGCCGTCTACTGATCTTATTGAAATCAAATGCGATCAGGTAGCTGCCGAGTTTCTCGTACCGGCACATGAATTCAAGGACGCCTGGGATCAGGCTGAAAAATCGGATGGCATCTTCCAGCATATGGCGCG
Source organism: Bacillota bacterium (assembly GCA_023441125.1). The sequence continues at coordinate 1,717 of JAEZQV010000494.1, read as the reverse complement.
CAAGTTTAAGGTTAGCGAAATCGTTATTGCTCGCAGAGCTTTGGATCTTGCCTTTATAGATAAACCTGCTTTCTTTAACTTCTATGAGCGCTATCAGGCTGAAGAGCGTAAAACCAAAGCCTCTCAAAGCGGTGGCGGCAACTTTTTTGCCAATCAAAAATTCCGTATTGGCAAACGGTTTGCTGAAAGCGTTATATTGGCTACCAAAGAAGGCTCGCTTCTTTATTCTGAAGCCTACCAGTTAACCGGTTTGCGAGGGAAAGCCTTCGCTGAGTTTGCGAATTCTATTGGTTACGAGGTATAAGCTGATGCGGTAATATTTACATTATCTAGTAAGTATTGCACAACCGAATGGGAACGGCAGCGCGCTGCCATTCCCATTCGGTTTACTTATTATCCTACAGTTCACATACCGCCGCCGCGAATTTAGTCTGGATTTCATCAATCCTGGTTTGAAACTGCTGGGCGACGGTATCGTCCTGAATTAAGGACAAATTAATTCTGGCCGCCGCGAGGGAGCCTTCAATACCGGTTTTAAGTACCAGCAAGCCTATTTTCAAGTCGCCAAACACACCGTGTTTTATTATGGTCAGCATGGATATTCCCGGCTCCAAGGCCGCTAAGCAGGCTGCACTTATTTTCAGCGGAACTTCAATGGCCGCTAACGCCGCGGCCTGAACTCCGGCCTTGCGCTCTATTATTTCTGCCGGAGTACATTTGGGCAGCTTATAGGCGTCAAGCACCCCCTGATAAGCAGCGGCGTCGTCGTCGATACAGGCCAGCAATTCCGTCTGCGCCTTGGTTAACAGGGTCTTAGCAGCATTAAAAAATGCCGCATGTTTTTCGAAGGCAGCCTGATTCAAAGCGGAGTTCACCGACATTTCCAGCAGGCTGACGCCCATTAACCCTGACAGGGCTATAACGCAGCCACCGGCCGGTACCACTGGTTCCGCCGCCGCCACCTTTTTGGCAAAGTCCCGAATGCTTAAATCTGCGAGCATGCTTATCCCACCTCATTCATATATTAGGCTGTGGTTTCCATTACCTTTATCATACACGGTATTGCCTAATAATTCAGTGATTTGTATCATGCCTGTACAAATTTTTCCAATGAACACACCTGACTGCTTTCAGTCCATAATACGCTTTTCCCCGGTTAGGGCCTGCAGCGGTTTTATATCCTGGGTTGCCTCTAAGACGCCGATAAATTCCCCGCCGGCATCACGCACGGCAATATACTGGATATGAACATACTTATCGGCCAGGTGGAGCCAAAAGCTTTCCCTGTCTTTTTGGCCGGATTTTAAATCGGCCACAAGCTGCTCAACCACATGAATGCTGGCCGGCGGGTGGCAGTTTTCAACCTTCCGTCCGATGATGGTTTTGGTACGATGGAAAATACGGTCCTTCGAGGCGGAAAAGAATTTGACCAGTTCATCCTTGCCGACAAAGGTTACATCTACCGGCAGGTGACTGAAGATCAGTTCGATTTCTTTTGGCGTCAGAATGCCTGTCGCAAACTTGATAACGCCCGGTGCATTGTTTTTGTCGGCCTGTATAGCGGTGAGCCGGGACTGGGGCGGCTGCCATTTGGTTGCCGGCGCAATGAGGCAATAGCCAATTTCCTCACTGTCCTCCTGAATCAGCAGCCATTCGTTCTCGCTCAGGGTTTCCAGCAGCATGGGAAACAGAATCTTGTCTTCCTTGAAAATCATCT
>JAEZQV010000465.1 GCA_023441125.1 Bacillota bacterium | reverse complement strand
GGGCTGTGTCGGCCCAGGGGGCTTCCGGTGTTACCTCTGAAGCAGCAGCCTCCGGCCAGTCCAAAGTGGCTGGCACAATTGCCAGCATTGGCGGGATGAAAGCAAAAATTATGGAAACCGAGGCGCTTATCGGTCAGCTTAACGAGTATTCCAGTCAAATCAGTGTGATTACCGAGACGATTACCGGCATTGCGGCCCAGACCAATCTGCTGGCCCTGAATGCCGCTATTGAAGCGGCCCGGGCCGGGGAAGCCGGCAAGGGGTTTGCCGTAGTAGCCGAAGAGGTACGCAAACTGGCGGAGCAATCCAGTCAGGGAGCACAGGAAGTTGCCGCCCTGCTGGGGAAAGTTACGGACAGCACCGCGGCTGCGGTGACGGCGGCCCAGCACAGCCGGTCCGGTTTGGAGCAGGTGATCCAGTCAACCGATGCCGCCAGTGCCGCTCTTGACAGCATTTTGGCGGCGGCCGGCGGTACGGTAGCCGATATTGACCGGATTATGCAGGTTGCCGACGATGAAGTGCGTACCTCCGGCAAGATGGTGAATTTAATTGAAACACTGACGCATGGTTTGCAGGAGACAGCCGGTCTGAGCAAGGAAGTAGCCGCTGTTGCCGAACAAACGGCAGGTGTTGTGGAAACGGTGGCGGCCAGCGCCGAGCAGTTGACCAGTATGGCAGCTGAACTTAAGAGCATGGTGGTCCGGTTTAAGGTGTAGCATCAGTCCAGCCGGCGGGAAGCTTAAGATCCCGCCGGCTTTTGCAGTAGCCCCAAGACATAAAGATCCCCGGCGAATGCGAGCATTGCCGCCGTTTATCTATAAACGGCCGCATTTGCTGTAGCAATACTATATAGGCCTGCATATTATGTAGCATAGGTAAACCCTGGAGTCAGCACATATACTCTTAAGGAAACATATTAAGGAGGGATTCGGTAATGAATAGAAGATACCCTCGGTGGGAAGACCCGGAAATTGAAGACTGGGATGATGATGACGACGAGTGGGAAGACGAGTCGGAAGCCAGAAACGAAAGACAGCTTCTCCCTTTCGTTCTCGGGTTAGGGCTGGGGTTCGGTTTCGGCTGTTCGCCGCGCCGGTATTGTTACCCGCGCCGCTTTTGCAATCCGCGCCGTTTTTGCTACCCCCGTGAGTATTGTTTTCCGCGTCCTTGTTTCCCGATCTGATGTTTTGACGCAAGATTGTCATTCAGGCGGCCAAGTCCACCTTTTATGCCGGTGCCTACAAACCGCTTTTGGCAAGAAAATCCCCCGCGGCAGTAATCTTTCGGCGGGGGATTTTGTACTTATAATTAGCTTAAGAGTTCAACGGCCAGGGACCGGGCCTGGCAATATAAAAGCCCTGGGAGAAATCAATATTGTAATTTTGCACGGCCCTGAACACCGATGCGGAATGAACAAATTCGGCGACAGTTCTAATGCCCATATCCTGCGCGAAGCTGACAATGCTTTTCACTATAGCCTGGGAACTGGTGTCCTGGTCGATATTTTTTATCAGGGAGGCATCAATCTTCAGATAGTCGAAATCCAGTGACAGAACATAGGCAAAGTTGGAGTAGCCGGAGCCAAAGTCGTCGACAGCCAATTTGCAGCCGGCTGCTTTTAGGGTTTTCAGAAACTGGACAGCCGCCGAATTTCCTTCCAGGCGATGATTTTCCAAGACCTCAAACACAACCCGGTCGGCCATACCGTAGGTGGCCAACTGCTCCTGAATAAGTGAAGTTGTTGTGCTGTCCTCCATATCCTCGACATCCAGATTAATCGAAATCTCATCCGTCCGGTCCTTAAAGAGAAAAAATGATTTTTCGATAATGGCTTTGGTGATGGCTGGATATTGTTTGGTTGCCTTGGCAATATTGATAAACTGACTGGGGGCGATAATATTGCCTTTGTTGTCAATCAGGCGGGCCAGTACTTCGTAATGGCGGATGCCCGGCTGTTTATGATTATGGATCGGCTGAAAATAGGGAATGATACGGTCATTCTTGATAGCATCTTGCAGTAAAGCGGCCCATTTGATATTATCCTGATAACGGGCATCGATTCCTTCCGATTCTTTAAAAAACAGGTGTGATTTACGGTGGAGGCGCGCCTCCCGCAAGGCAATATCGGCTTTGATCACCAGCTTCTCCGGATCGGCGCTGGTGGTAAAGGCAATGCCCATGGTTACCCGGAGCAGGACTTGCTGCTGATTATTAGTAAACTTGGTGGCCGGAATCACCGAAGTGATATGTTTGGCCAGCAATTCGAATTTATCAAGCGCGCCAGGCAGATTGGCCGCCCGCTCAGCGTCCATGAACACGGCGTATTCGTCGGCGTGCACCCGGTAAAGCCGGTAGGCGCTGCTGGGCAAAGCCTGGGACAAGAGCTTGGCCAGGCTTACCAGGATAAAGTCGCCTTCTGTATAACCATAAAAGTTATTAATTTGTTCAAACCCATCAATATTAATCAGGGCGACTACCGGCACCCGGGAGCTTTTTACATCGCGAAGCAGACGCAGCCGGTTGGGCAGGCCGGTAAGATTATCGGTATATATCAGGCTAATAAGCTGTTCTTCACGATCCTTGAGCGCCTGCGTCCGCTCGGCAACTCTTCTCTCCAGCGTCTGGTTGGCGCTGATCAGCTGCTGCTCCAGACGTTTGCGTTCGGTGATATCTTTGAGATTTTTTACAAAGCCAACCATTTCCCCGCCGGCAGTTACAAGCGGGGTGGCGGATAAAATATAGGAACGCTCGCTGGGCGTATTTTTATTCAGGGTAATATCGTCGTCAAAACCCCTGCCTGTGTCCAGGATGCGGCGCAGGCTGCAGTCCGGAGTGTTGTGATGGCAATAACCTATTATTTCATAACATTTTTTGCCGATTAGCTGTTCGCGGGACGTGCCGGTCATGATCGCAAAAGCATCGTTGGCCCGCAGGATAGTATAATCACAGGCAATGACGCACATGCCGTCGACGGCAGCGTCGAAGATCTGTTGCAATTCGTCAAATTCTGAGGTAATTTGCATCACGCCCGGACTTCCCCCCTAAAATAGGCTACATATTGATATCATACCATTGATTCCGATACTTCCCATATAGGACTTTTGACCTATGGACCGTAACCGGCCGGGAGGACTTTGACGGTTATTGTGGAAAAATACAATATTAAGTTTCTGTGAGGTTAAGTATGATTTGTATTGAAGGGTTGGTAAAGAAATTTGCCGAGCGGACGGCGGTCGATAATTTGAATCTGACTATTGAGCAGGGCGAGACCTTTGGCCTGCTTGGCCCTAACGGGGCCGGCAAAACCACGACAATCCGCATTTTGACGATGCTGACCCGGCCCACAGCCGGTTTTATCCGTATTAGCGGCTGGCGGCTGCCGCAGGATGAACTGGCCGTTAAGTCGATGATTGGCGTGGTGCCCCAGCATTTTAACCTGGATGCCGATCTGACCGCCAGAGAGAATTTGGATCTGCACGGCCGGCTGCATCATATGCCGCGCCAGCTGCGCCAGGAGCGGATTGCAGAACTGCTGGACTATGTGGAACTTACGGCACGGCGCCATGACATGGTACATACATTTTCCGGCGGTATGAAAAGGCGGCTGATGATTGCCCGGGCGCTTTTACATAAACCGCAGGTGCTCTTTTTGGATGAGCCGACTGTCGGGCTTGATCCCCAGGTCAGACGACGGTTGTGGGATCTTATCCGGCGGCTGAACGCCGACGGACTGACTGTGCTCCTGACGACGCATTACATTGAAGAGGCGCAAAATCTCTGCCGGCGGGTAGCCATTATGGAAAAAGGGCGGCTGATTGCGCTTAACAGTCCTACGGCGCTGTGCGAGCGGCTGGGTAAGTATGTTGTCGAGTGGGTGGAGAGCGAAGGCACGCAATACCGGTTCTTCGGCAACCGGGCCGAAGCTGCGGCCTTTGCCGGTACGCTGGCTGTTACTGCCACTTTGCGCCACAGTAACCTGGAAGATGTATTCGTGGAATTAACCGGCCGGCGGGTGAGCGGCTAAGGAGTAATTTATGGAAACAGCCCGGAGAATTATGGCGGTGCTTGCTGCCGCCGGATATGAAGCGTATATTGTCGGCGGCGCTGTCCGCGATTTGCTGCGCGGTGTGTCGC
>JAEZQV010000438.1 GCA_023441125.1 Bacillota bacterium | reverse complement strand
GAACTGCGGATGCCGGTGCCGCCGGCGGAGTGGACAGCGGCGGAACAGGCGGCAATCATCACCCTCAATCAGCTGGCCGGCAAACTGCCTGGTATGTTGGCAGCCGCCGGCCATGTGACTGCTCCCCGTAAGATTGAGCTGGGGGCCTCTGACACCGACCGGGCCTGGACAGACGGGCAAAGTTACATTACCTTGGACCGCAAGACCATCGCGCTGGCTCAGAAAGGCATTGGCGGCTGGCAGATTATTCTTAATGTCCTTATCCGGGAATATCTCTGCACCGAAGCGGCGGAAAGCGTCCGGGACCCTGACTTTTACCGGCGTTATTTTGACGCAACGGTATATGGCCTGGAAAGCCATCTGGACCTTTTGGAGGCGGCGTTTAAACTGTATATTAATGTGTGCCGGAAGAAGGGGCTTGTACTGCAGCGCAAACTGGTTAACGGGTTCGATTTGCTTGACGGCGTATTGACTGATGGATAACGAGGTGCTGCTTTTTGGAAATACGGCAATTAAAAACCTTTATCACCATAGTAAAATTAGGCAGCTTTTCACAGGCAGCGCAGTTTTTGGGCTATACCCAGTCTACGTTGACAACCCATATTCAACTGCTGGAGAAGGAACTGGCTACGGTTTTGTTTGAACGGTTTGGCCATCAACTGATGCTGACAACCGATGGGGAACGACTGTACGACTATGCCGAACAAATTACCAAACTGTCTGATGATGCCAAGAACGAGTTTGACAATTTTACGGTGCCCCGGGGACCGATTGTGATTGGTATGCCGGAATCACTGGGTTTGTATTATCTGACTGATGTGCTGAAAGAGTATGTGGCGCTGTATCCTGATGTAGACCTAAAGCTGAAATTCGGTATAGCCAGCGATTTTCGCAATCTGCTGCGCAAAAATATGATGGATCTGGCTTTTTTTCTGGAGAAGAATATTCAGGATACAGATTTAAAGGGAGAACGGCTATGGGCGGAACCTATCGTGATGGTATCTTCTCCCCGTCATAGGCTGGCGGTGCAAAGACAGGTAAAAGTCAAGGATCTCCAGGGACAAACTTTTGTGTTTACCGATGCGGGCAGCAATTACAGGATGGCTTTGGAAGAGATTATGAACAAGGCCGAGGTGCAGCCCCGCACGGTGCTGGAGATCGGACAGATTGAAATTATTAAACAGTTTGTAATCAGCAACCTGGGGATAGCAATACTGCCGCTTGTCGCCGTTAAAGCGGAAATCGCGGCCGGACTGCTGGCGGCTTTGCCCTGGCAGGGACGCGATCTTACCACGAATACCTTTTTGGTGTATCACAAAGAAAAATGGCATTCCCATGCCATCCGGGCGTTTATAAAATTAGTCTACGAACGATTGTTAAAATAAAGCGAGTTGACAGGGCATGAGCGAGATAGCTGAAATCATATTGCAGCAGGCCGGTGAATTTGGGCTGGTAGTCGAATTGGGGACGGTCATTTCGCCGGAAATCAATGCGCTTGTCCAGCAGCTTACCCGGCTGCTGGCGGCTCAGAACCAGCCGGGTATCCTGGAGGTGGTGCCGACTTACCGGTCGGTAACCGTGTACTTTGACCCACTGGTTATTACGCGGCAGGATTTAGCAGCGAGTATCCGCACACTGTATACCGGAATTAAGCCGCTGAAACTGGCAGAACTGCCGGCCCGCGTGGTCCAGGTGCCGGTTTGCTATGGCGGGGTGCTGGGGCCTGACCTGGAGTTTGTCGCCAGATATACCGGTTTGTCTGCCGGCGAGGTGATTGCTTTACATACCAACCGGCCCTACCTGGTATATATGCTGGGGTTTACGCCGGGCTTTCCCTATTTGGGCGGCTTGCCGGAACAACTGATCGTACCGCGGCAGGAGACTCCGCGCAGTAAAGTGCCGGCAGGGTCGGTGGGCATTGGCGGTAATCAGACCGGCCTGTATCCGGTCGAGAGTCCCGGAGAATGGTGGCTGATTGGCCGGACACCGCTCCGGGCTTTTGATCCACAGCGCAGCAATCCCTTTTTGGTAACGGCCGGTGATTACATTCAGTTTGTTGAGATCGATAGTGATGAATATTTCAAAATCCGCCGGGAAGTGGCAACAGGAAACTATTGTTTACAGACCAAGCTCTATGACGGTGGAGGTGAAGCCGGATGATTACGGTCTTGCAGCAAGGCAGCTTTACGACTATCCAGGATGAAGGCCGGTGGGGCTATCAGGCGTACGGCATGCCGGTTGCCGGTGCCATGGACCGGTATGCCTGCCGGCTGGCAAATCTGCTGGCAGGAAATCCGGCTAATGCGGCGGTTATCGAAATGACCGGTACGGGGGCGGCATTTAAGTTTGATCAGGCGCAGTTTGCCGCGGTCTGTGGCGCCGATATGCAGGCAAGACTAAACGGCAAAGCCGTTACCAACTGGTCGGCCTTCGTTGCCCCTAAACGGGGTGAACTCCGGTTTGATACGGCGGTCTGCGGTATGCGCACTTATCTGGCTATTCGCGGGGGGATCGACGTGCCGGCCATACTGGACAGCCGTTCCACCTACACCCGGGCGCACATCGGGGGCCTGGAAGGCCGCACATTGCGCCAGGGTGACGTACTGTACGTGGGCGGGAGCGGCGGCGCTTCGCCTGTTCTGCCCCGGGTATTGCCGGGCCGTTACATCCCCCGCTATGAACCGGAGCAAACATTGCGGGTGTTGCTGGGGCCGCAGGATTACATGTTTGCCGACAGTGCGATTAAAACTTTCTGTAACAGTACCTATGTAGTCGCCGAAGCAGCCGACCGGGCCGGTTATGCACTCAAAGGCCCCAAGGTGCTGCCGGTCGGCAAAGAGACTGATATTGTCTCGGATGCCGTAGGTTTGGGCGCCATCCAGATTGCCTCCAACGGCCGGCCGTTCATCGTGACGGCCGACCATCAGACTACCCGCGGTTTTGCGAAAATCGGTTATGTCATCCGGGTGGATGTAGCCTTGCTGGCCCAGGCCCGACCGGGCGATAAAATTCATTTCCGCATTGTCGGCGAGCAGGACGCCATAGCAGCGCTGCAGGCGGAAAAGCTGATTTACGACAAAATTTTAAAACTGCCGTAGGGCCGTTTCAAAAAAATTGAACGGCCCTATTTATTTTTTCAATTTTACGCACGCCTGTTTACAGTGGTATGATAAACAACAAGAAAATCATGTAACGTTGTAAAGAAGCAATGGCGCTTCAGGCAGAGAGCAGGGATAGGCTTTGTTTGATGCGCCTTTTTTCTATGCCGCGTTGGCTGTCAAAGGAGCGGGTGCTTATGTACAGGGTGGATTTAAACTGTGATCTGGGTGAAAGCTTTGGCGCCTATAAACTGGGCGTGGATGAAGAAATATTGCCCTACGTTACGTCGGCTAATATCGCTTGCGGTTTTCACGCCGGCGATCCGGCCATCATGCGTAAAACGGTTGCACTGGCGCTAAAAAATAAAGTAGCTGTTGGCGCTCACCCCGGCTTGCCGGATTTGCTGGGTTTTGGCCGGCGCAACATGGCCCTTACGCCCCAGGAGGCCTATGACATGGTAGTGTATCAGATTGGGGCGCTGGCCGGCTTTGTCCGGGCGCAGGGCGGCAGAATGCAGCACGTTAAACCACACGGGGCCTTGTATAATATGGCCGCTAAGAGTAAGGAACTGGCAACTGCCATTGCTGAGGCGATCTATCAGGTAGATCCGGAGTTAATTCTGTTTGGCTTGTCCGGCAGCGAACTGGTCCGGGCCGGGGAAAGCATCGGTCTAAAAACGGCGCACGAAGTATTTGCCGACAGGACCTACCAACAGGATGGATCGCTGACGCCGCGCAGCCGGCCGGATGCGCTGATTGCCGGGCATGAGCAGGCGGTAGACCAGGTTGTCCGCATGATTCAGGAAGGGCGGGTCACTTCGCTGCAGTCGACAGATATTAACATTCAGGCCGATACGGTCTGTATCCATGGTGACGGGGCCGAGGCGCTGACGTTTGCCCGCCATATCCGGGCAAGACTGGAGCGCTCAGGCATCTTAGTACGGGCTTTTGGCAATAATTAGATATATACATTACAATTTTTGAAATAAATGCAGTAGCTGATAACAAAGGGGTGAACCTGCAGGCAATGGCGCCTGTGGCAGGGGCGCCTGCAGGGAAACCTGTATTGTTGTCGGCTATTTTTGCAATAACGGGGTGATGAATTTGAAACAAACTACGGCTGCGGAAACAGCGGCTGCCAAGGTGCTGCCGCTGGGGGAGACGGCTGTCATGGTAGAATTCGGGCAGAGCATCGATCCTGCCTTGCACCGTAAGGTCAAGGCCTTATCCCATTATCTTGATCAAAACGAATTCACGGGCCTGGTGGAATATGTAGCCGCCTTTGCCAGCGTTACCGTATTTTATGATCCGGTCCGCATTAGCGGGAATGCGGTTATTTCTTGCTTAGAGACCATTGTGAACAAACTGGAAAACTCTCAGACGATGGAACCCAGGGTTGTGGAAATTCCTGTTTGTTACGGCGGCGAATTCGGGCCTGATCTGGATTTTGTCGCCCGGCATAACGGCCTGGCAGCCCGGGACGTGATCGATATCCACACGGGCGGTCAATACCTTGTCTATATGCTTGGCTTTGCTCCCGGCTTTCCTTATCTGGGCGGTATGTCCGAACGGATCGCCGCGCCGCGCCGCCAGTCGCCCCGGCCGGCCATCCCGGCGGGAACGGTGGGGATTGCCGGGATGCAAACCGGCATGTACCCGATTACAACGCCGGGCGGCTGGCAGCTTATCGGCCGTACGCCGGTGGCCTTGTTCCGGCCGGACGACAATCCGCCTACCCTGCTTAAGTCCGGGGATATTATTCGTTTTCGGGCGATTTCTTTGCAGGAGTACCAGCATGTAAAGGGGGCAGACACATGAGTATTGCTGTTATCCGTCCCGGTCTGCTCACCACTGTCCAGGACCTGGGGCGCTATGGCTACCAAAAGTACGGGGTTATTGTCAGTGGCGCCATGGACCCCTATGCGCTCAGAGTGGCTAATTTGCTTGTCGGCAATTCCGCAGGCGAAGCCGGTTTGGAAATCACGCTATTGGGTCCTACGCTGCAGTTTGCTGCCGATACGCTGCTAGCCATCACCGGCGGGGATTTATCCCCGGTCGTTGACGGCCGGCCGGTTCCCCTGTGGCGGCCGGTGTATCTTGCCAAAGACAGTATTCTTCAGTTCGGGGCTGTTAAGTCCGGATGCCGCGCTTATCTGGCTGTGGCCGGCGGTTATGCCGTCGGCGAGGTTATGGGCAGTAAAAGTACTTATCTCCGGGCCGGTATTGGCGGTTTTGCGGGGCGGGCGCTGCAGGCCGGCGACGTGCTGCAGCAGAATGAACCGCCGGCCGGGGCGGCAGAGTGGCTGGCGAGACTGCGCCAGCGAGCCGCCGGCGCTCCGCTGGGGGCGACTTCCTGGTATGCGGGCCGGGAACACCCCGCTGCGGCGCCGGCCGCCGCCACTGTGCGGGTGATGCGCGGCAGCCAGTATTCCCGGTTTTCCGCGGCCGCGCAAACAGCATTCTGGAATACCGAATTTACGGTAACACCGCGGGCCGACCGGATGGGGTACCGGCTGGCCGGGGCGGCATTAGACCTTGATGAACCGCTGGAAATGCTGTCGGAAGCCGTGGCGTTAGGCACGATTCAGGTGCCGCCTGACGGTCAGCCCATTATCTTGCTGGCCGACCGCCAGACTACCGGCGGCTATCCTAAAATTGGCCAGGTGGCGGTGGTGGATGCCGCGAAAGTAGCCCAGGTCAAACCGGGAGGAAAAATCCGGTTTACGGAAGTCACCGTGGCCGAGGCAGACCGTCTCTATCAGGAACGGGAACAAACACTCCATTGTCTGAAGACGGCGATCAATATCAAAATGAAACACTGGTAAGGAGTGGAACTATGCTGAGTATAACGGAAATACTGGACGTCATTAAAGCCGTGGATCAGTCGTCGATCAGCCGCCTGGAGCTGGAGCAGGCTGCAACCCGTCTGGTCATCGTAAAAGGCGGCGGCTTACAAACGGTGCCGGCGGCAAGCGCTGAGCTGCCCCGGGCCGCTGGGCAGGAGGAGACTTTGCCGCAGCCAGGCGCTGCGTGTAAAGAAACATATCATAAGATTGTCGCTCCCATGCTGGGAACCTTTTACGCAGCCCCCGAGCCGGGTGCGCCGGCTTTTGCCCAGGTGGGACAAAACGTGGCGGCAGGTACCGTTGTATGTGTACTTGAGGCTATGAAACTGTTTAATGAAGTTGAGGCCGGTATCGCGGGCCAGATTATGGAGGTGTTGGTAAAAGACGGAGACTTAGTGGAATACGGTCAGCCGCTGTTTCTTGTAAAGCCTGAGTAAAATCTCCTCGCTAGCCCCCAACAAATTTGCAGTAAAGGAGCAAAAAGTATGACATTGTTAGGTATTGCCGTGGTTATTATTGGATTCGCTTTACGGTTTAATCCCCTGCTGGTTGTGGTTGTGGCCGGTATTGTCACCGGACTGGCAGGCAACCTGCCGGTCGAAAAGATCCTGAGTATCTTCGGGGAAGCTTTTGTGAAAAACCGCTATCTTCCGTTATTTTTGCTGACCCTGCCGGTAATCGGCCTTTTGGAACGCAATGGCTTGAAAGAACAGGCGCTCAATGTAATCGGTAAAATAAAGGCTGCCACTACGGGACGGCTGCTGATCCTATACCTCTTTATCCGCGAGGTGGCGGCTGCGATCGGTTTGACCGCCTTAGGCGGGCACGCCCAACTGGTTCGCCCGCTCATTGCCCCCATGGCGGAAGCCGCGGCGGAAAACAAGTACGGGCCGCTGCCGGAAAGCACCCGCAACAAGATCAAGGCATTTGCGGCTTCGGCCGATAATGTGGGCCTGTTTTTCGGGGAAGATATCTTTATCGCCTTCGGCGCCGTTTTACTGATGAAGGGCTTTTACGAGCAGAACGGCATTATCCTGGAACCGCTGCATATTGCTCTCTGGGGCATACCAACCGCAATCGCCGCTTTTATCATTCACAGTGTCCGCTTGTATCTGCTGGACCGCAAAATCCAGCAGGAAGTGCAGCAAGGAACTGAGGCCAGTGTATCGGCAAAGGAGTTGAATAACCATGCTCATTAGTCTTGATCATATTTATTTCATACTGGGGGCGCTCATCGGCGTTGTCGCCATCCTGTCCTTTCTGGATCAAGGTAATCCCAAGCGGTTGCTGACGGGAGCTTTCTGGGGACTGTACGCTATCAGTTTCTTATTCGGCAATCTGATCAACCCGGTATATATGGGGATTCTGGCTATCGCTATGGCTGTCATCGCCGGCTGCGGCGGCGTACGTATGGGCAAACACGACGAAGCAGCGGTTGAAGCCCGCACGGCAAAAGCAAAAAAACTGGGTAACTGGCTGTTTATGCCGGCACTTTTGATTCCTGTTGTTACGATTATTGGCACTCTGGGGCTTAAAGACACCAAAATAGGCAGTTTGCAATTGCTGGATAAAGCCAATATTACCCTGGTCAGCCTGGGGGTGGCCTGCGTGCTGGCCCTGGCTGCCGCTATGCTGCTGACCAAGGATAAAGGGCTGCAGCCGGTGAAAGAATCACGCCGCTTGTTTGATGCCATTGGCTGGGCGGCCGTTCTGCCGCAAATGCTGGCTACACTCGGAGCCTTATTCGCCGCCGCCGGCGTCGGGCAGGTTGTATCCAATCTGGTGGGCGCGGCCATTCCGGTCGACAGCAAATTTATGGTGGTATTGGCCTATGGCGTCGGCATGGCGTTATTTACCATGATTATGGGTAACGCGTTCGCGGCCTTTCCGGTAATAACGGCCGGCATCGGCCTGCCGCTGGTGGTGAAAATGCATGGCGGCGACCCGGCCGTGCTGGCGGCCATCGGCATGTTCTCCGGTTACTGCGGCACGCTGATGACGCCCATGGCGGCCAATTATAACATCGTGCCGGCGGCACTCCTGGATTTGCCTGACAAAAACGGGGTTATCAAGGCGCAGGTGCCGACCGCCTTACTGCTGTTAACGGTGAATATATTCCTGATGTACTTCTTAGTATTTTAGTGAGGCGTTAGCATGTTTAAAAAGATACTGATTGCCAACCGCGGCGAAATTGCCGTAAGAATCATCAGGGCCTGCCGGGAAATGGGGATTGCCACGGTGGCTGTCTATTCAGCCGCCGACCGGCAGGCGCTGCATGTAAAAATGGCGGACCAGGCCTATTGTATCGGTCCGGCGGCCGCCCAGCAAAGCTACCTAAATAGTTACGCTCTCGTAAGCGCAGCGCAGGCGGCAGGCGCTGAGGCCATCCACCCCGGCTATGGCTTCCTGGCGGAAAACGCGAATTTTGCTGAAACCTGCACCCAAAGCGGGCTGGTGTTTATCGGCCCGGAGGCCGGCGCCATCCGGGCCATGGGCGCCAAGGCGGTGGCCCGGAATACCATGCAGCAGGCCGGCGTGCCGGTAGTGCCGGGAACAGCAGGCCTGATTGAAGATATTGAGCTGGCGGTTAAGGTGGCGCAGGCTATCGGCTACCCGGTGATTGTCAAGGCAACCGCCGGCGGCGGCGGCAAGGGAATGCGGGTGGCCCAGGATGAGGCTGAACTCAGGAAGGCCGTCCGGCAGGCGCAGAAAGAGGCCGAACTGGCCTTTGGCGATGCCGGTGTTTATCTGGAAAAGTACCTGGAGGAACCCCGGCATGTTGAGATCCAGATTATGGCCGATCAACAGGGAAATGTCATTTACCTGGGCGAGCGTGATTGTTCTATTCAGCGCCGCCATCAAAAACTGGTCGAGGAAGCGCCGTCACCGGCGCTTACCCCTGCGCTCAGGGAGCAAATGGGACAGGCGGCCGTGCTGGCGGCCCGGGCTGCTAATTACCATGGCGCCGGCACAGTGGAGTTTCTGCTTGACAAGCATGGCCGGTTTTACTTTATGGAAATGAACACCCGCATTCAGGTTGAGCATCCGGTAACCGAATGGATAACCGGGCTGGATCTGATTAAGGAGCAGATTGCCGTGGCGGCCGGCTGCCCGCTGTCCTTACGCCAGGCGGATGTGAAAATCACTGGCTGGGCGCTGGAATGCCGGATTAATGCGGAAGATCCGGCCCGCAACTTCCTGCCTTCCCCCGGCCTGGTGCGTAGTTACCTGCCGCCGGGGGGACCGGGGGTCAGGGTGGACAGCGCTATGTATGCGGGGTATGAGATTCCCCCCTACTATGACTCGCTGGTAGCCAAGGTGATCGTCTGGGGTAAGGATCGTCAGGAAGCTGTGGACCGGATGCAACGGGCGCTGGCGGAGTTTGTGATTGAGGGAATAGCCACGACCATCCCTTTTCATCAGAAACTTTTGCAAAACGAAGCGTTTCTCAGCGGCAATTTTAATACCGGTTTCTTAGACAGTCACAGCGATGCGTAAGGATGGGTGATGGCATGCAACGACATTCAGGAGAAGAGATCATTCGGTTATTTACAGAAGTGGCGCCTTATCTTAATGAAATTTTTGTGGAGGATGTTGGCATATCGGTCATTAAGGATGAGGTGTACACGGCCTATATACCGGGGAGAGCCTTTGATCTGGGGCTGAAAGCGGGCGAACCCATGAAAGGCCAGGTTAGCGAGCAGTGCATAACGACAGGCTCACGGGTTATCCGCCTGATTACCAAGGAGCAATCGGCTTTCGGCATTCCTTATATTGCCTGTGCTCAGCCGGTCAAAGAGGCCAACAAGACCATTGGTTGTGTAATTACTACCCAGGCGGTAATCAATCAGGAAAAAATCCGGGGCATCGCCAATGACCTGGTGGCATCGTCCGAAGAATTCACAGCCAGTATGGAAGAACTGGCGGCCGGGGCACAGGAACTGGCGGCGGTTTGCAGTGAACTGGGGCAGGTCAGCAGCGGTTTGACCGAGACCATCCGCCAGACCGACGAAATTGTGGCGTTTATCCGCAATATATCCAATCAGACCAATTTATTAGGGCTCAACGCCGCCATTGAAGCGGCCCGGGTTGGGGAAGCCGGCCGGGGCTTCAGCGTGGTTGCCGAGGAGGTTCGCAAACTGGCGACAGTCAGTGCGGAATCGGTAAAAAATATCAATGCTTCCCTCGGCAAGATCCAGAATTCAATTACCATGATGAATAATAAAGTAGTCAGTATCGACAAAACTGTCCAAAACCAGGAAACCTCCATCAGCGAAATGGCTCAGGCCAGTCAGGGGCTGGCCGCCATGGCCGGCGAACTGTCCGGGGTTTCCGACAATATGATCAAGGGAATTGGCTAGTAAATTCGCAAACCTGCAGCGGTTGACAATATGCAGGTTTGTTTTTATTAATAATGGTGTGCGGGAAGCAGGCGGCTTGCCGGCCGGCAACTGGCTGCCAAAGGCTGGCACATCATGGATTTCTATAGTATAATCATAGGCAAATGTAACATGCGGAGGTGAAGCGGGCTCGATAAAAGCCCGGTGCTTATGAGAGATCAGGTTCAGTGTAAAATTCTTGAATTGGATGTGGCAGTCTTCGGCAATACAAGCCGGATCCATCCTGTACTCGTCTGGGATGAGGCCGAGGCTACCCTGATTGACGGCGGTTATCCGGGGGTTTTTGGGCAACTGCAGCAGGCAGTGGCAGAGGCCGGTGTTGCTTTTGAGCAGGTTAAGCGCGTCATCATTACCCACCATGACTGGGACCATATTGGTGTTTTGCCTGATATCCTGCGCTTTAACGGTCAGATTCAAATTTGCGCCCACGCCGCTGAACAGCCCTATATCGAAGGGGTTCTTCCGCCCCTTAAACTGACGCCGGCCAGTATTGCCGCCAGAATTCAGCTGCTGCCGGAAAATATGCGGGCCCAGGCAGCCGAGACGTTTGCCAATCTGCCCCAAGCACCGGTAAGCCGGCTGCTGGCTGACAATGAATTACTGCCCATTCACGGCGGTATCCGGGTTATCCATACCCCCGGCCACACCCCCGGTCATATTTGTTTGTATGTGAGTGCCTGCCGGCTGCTGGTCGTCGGTGACCAGCTGCGAGTGACTGACGGAATTTTGGTCGGGCCGGCGCCGGAATATACGCCCGATATGCCGTTGGCCCTGCAGTCAATGGCTAAACTCACAGGCTTTGATATTGATAAGGTCGTGTGTTACCATGGCGGGGTATACGGTGGCGATGCCGCCGCCCGCATCGCCCGGTTAGGGGCGGAAAAGATATAGCGGGCAGGTTTATTCTATTTACAAATAATGCAATATATTGTAGAATATTGTCACGGGTTCATTTTGTAACTTGCTGGCAAAGAAGCCTTCGACCTAACAAGTCGAAGGCTTTTTTAAAATTACTTAGGAGGGAAAACTATGAAGTTACGGACCAAGCTTACGCTCTTATTTTCATTACTTACTATCATTGCGCTACTGGTATCATCTATTTCCGGTTATTTGTTCACCAAGGGTCAGGTTACCGCCGGCATGCAGGAAGAAATGAAAGCGAATGTACAGTCCCATGTCAACAAGCTGGACGGCTGGCTGACCGGAAAAGCCAAAATGATGGAGATTACTGTCGGGAATATCCAAAGCTCGGTCGGCGACGGGGAGGTAACCGCGCCGATGCTGGCCGGCTATAAAGCCGTGGATAAAGAGTTGTCCGATATGTATTTTGGCTCTACTGCGGGCAAAATGGTGGATGGCAGCGGCTGGACGCCGCCGGCCGATTATGATCCCCGCACCCGGGCCTGGTACAAAGCTGCGACTGAACAAGGCAAACTGACTTTCTCCGAACCGTATCTGGATCTTGTAACCAAGCAAATGGCGGTGTCGGTGGCCATGCCGCTCAAAAGCGCTTCCGGTCAAATTCGCGGTGTTGTCAGTGAGGATATCTTATTAAATACGCTGGTGGAAAATGTGGCCGGCATTAAGCTGCATGGCGAAGGGTATGCGTTTCTGTTTGATGCCAAAGGCGCACTGCTGGCCCACCCCGACCCCGAATTAGTATCGAAAAACATTTTGGAGGCCGATAAACTAAAAGAAATGACGGCTGTTCTTAAAGATATTATGGGCCGGGAACAAGGCCTGACCACCTATCATGACAGCGGCAAGGAATATCTTATGGTCTACCAGAAAGTTCCGTCAACCGGCTGGACGTTAGCAATCAGTGTTCCGCAGGCCGTTGCCGCCAAACCCCTGGTTACTTTAAGCTGGCTGTTCGCCCTGGTTACTTTGGCGTGTGTGCTTATTGTCACGGTCATCACGTTTATCGCCGCCAAACGCATAACCAAGCCGATTGAAGCCCTCGCCGGCCAGGTAAGTATGGTGGCTGCCGGCGATCTTACCAAACAGGCCGTTGTCGACGGTAAAGACGAAATTGCCGATCTGGCCGCCGGTTTTAATAACATGGTAACGAATTTGCGGGAATTAATTATGCGGGTACATACCAGCGCCGATCACGTAGCCGCCTCCTCCGAGGAACTAACGGCCAGTTCGCTGGAATCGGCGCAGGTTTCCAATCAGGTGGCCGGATCGGTGGCCGATATCGCCCAGGGGGCGCACCAACAGCGGAGTGCGGTGGAAGAAACCGCCACGGCCATGGAAAAAATGTCGCATAGTATCCGGCAGGCGGCAGCCGACGCCGAACGGACGGTCGGCCAATCCGTACAGGCCGCGGATAAGGCCAGGCAAAGCGGTGCTTCGATCGGTAAGGCGGTTGATCAGATGGCGCTTATTGAACAAACGGTCAACAGTTCCGCCAAGGTAGTTGCCAACCTGGGCGAACGCTCCAAAGAAATCGGGCAGATTGTCGATACCATTTCCGGTATTGCCGGGCAGACAAACCTCTTAGCTTTGAATGCTGCTATTGAGGCGGCGCGGGCCGGGGAACAGGGACGGGGCTTCGCCGTTGTCGCCGAGGAAGTACGCAAACTGGCGGAACAGTCCCAGGACGCCGCCAAACAAATTGCCTTGCTGATTGGCGAGATCCAGCAGGATACCGCTAAGGCTGTGGCCGCTATGGATGACGGTACCCGTGAAGTTGGGTTAGGGGCTGGAGTAGTCAATGAAGCCGGCCAGGCGTTCCGGGAAATCACCGAAATCGTATCGCAAGTTTCTGCGCAGGTGACGCAAATTTCGGCTGCGATGCGAGTGGTGGATACCGGTAACCAGCAAATAGTGGCTACGGTGCAGACTATCGAAGGCCTGAGCAAAAAGGCTACGGAAGAAGCTGAGACAGTATCGGCGGCGACCGAAGAACAATTGGCCTCCATGGAAGAAATCGCGTCGGCCAGTCAAAGCCTGGCGAATATGGCCCAGGAACTGCAGGAAATCGTGAATAAGTTCCATGTGTAATTCATTAACAGGACAAAAAAACAGTTGAGAGATGAACTCTCAACTGTTTTTTAATTCCTCTGCCGCCAGGTGTGATTTAACTTTCAGCCGGAAGAACGGTGAAAGTGTCACCAATAGCAATACCGAAACGTAAGCCGGCAGCGAACGCAGCTGTAACAGGAAACGAATAGCCGGTAGTATAGGCAGGTGCAGCAAGATCTGTAGGCCCTTTACCGTACCGCCGATCACGGTACCGGTTCCGGCCAAGGCTAGCAGGAGTCCCTTACCTTGCATTTGGGGCATTTTCTCCGGCTCCTTTCGGTGGGATTGTCGGCTGAAGCTATACTATATATTCGGTATCTGACGGCAATACCCTGCCTGACGCGCAGTGGTAGCT
>JAEZQV010000431.1 GCA_023441125.1 Bacillota bacterium | reverse complement strand
GTGTATGGGTCGCTGGGGACCACCGGCTATTTCACCGGACAAAGCAAATATGCGCCCAATTCGCCCTATTCAGCCTCCAAGGCGGCCTCCGACCATCTGGTACGGGCGTATTTTCACACCTACGGCTTGCCGGTAATGACTACCAACTGTTCGAATAATTACGGCCCCTATCAATTTCCGGAGAAATTGATTCCCTTGATGATTTTTACGGCGCTGGCCGGCAAGCCGCTGCCGGTATATGGCGACGGCAGCAACATCCGGGACTGGCTCTACGTGCTGGATCATTGCCGCGCCATCGCAACCGTCCTGACGGCCGGTAAACCCGGTGAAGTCTACAATGTGGGCGGTCATAATGAGCAGACCAACCTGCAGGTGGTCCAGGGCATCTGTGATTTACTGGACGCTATGCAGCCGCGCCGGCCGGGCGGCAGTTACCGGGACCAGATTACGTTTGTAACAGACCGGCCCGGCCATGACCAGCGTTACGCCATTGATGCCGCTAAATTAACGGCAGAGCTTGGTTGGCGGCCGCAGGAATCTTTTGCAACCGGCCTGCAGAGGACCGTTGCCTGGTATTTGGCCAATCCCGCGTGGTGTGAACAGGTCAGAACCGGCAGCTACCGTTTGGCCTGGCAGAAACTGCAAAGCAGTCAGACCGCCCAACCTTAGATAAGGAGAGACACTATGAGTGAATATATGATCGGCGAGGTTACGGTTGAGGAACTCAGCCAGGTATCCGCCATGGTTAAAACGGTGTTTGACAAATTTAACGCCGCCGCTTTTTCCGCGGCCGGCATACAAAGTTTTTATAATCTCATTGATCCGGCCGCAATGCAAAACCGCCTGGCTGTCAACTCCTTTATGTTCGTTGCCAGACAAAACGAGCAGATCCTTGGCGCAATTGAGATTTATTACGTAAATCATATACTGCTGTTATTTACGGCGGAAAACTGGCACGGCTGCGGCATAGCCAAAAGCCTGCTGACGGCGGGCAGCGATAAGTGCCGCCGGGAACACCCGGATGTACAGCAACTTACCGTAGGCGCTTTTCAAGGTGCCGTGCCGGTCTATCACAAGCTGGGCTTTGTCATTTATGATCAGGAGCAGATGATCCATGATATACGTTTTACACCCATGCTCAAGAAATTTTCGTAGCGAAGGCATGGCAACCCGGACCGGCAAGTGAAGTAAACCGTGGTGAACGGCTAGGAGTGGAAGCATGATTAACAAAGGTATTATTTTGGCCGGCGGCTCCGGTACGCGGCTGTATCCGCTGACCAAGGTCGTCAGCAAGCAGCTTATGCCCATATACGACAAGCCGATGGTCTATTATCCGCTCACGACCCTGATGCAGGCGGGAATAAGAAATATCCAGGTAATTTCAACCCCCAGGGATTTGCCGTTATATCAGGAACTGCTCCAGGACGGCGCACAATGGGGTTTAACGATTTGCTATGCGGCCCAGCCACGGCCGGAAGGAATTGCGCAGGCCTTTATTATCGGCCGGGAGTTTATTGCCCAGCAGGGCTGCGCCTTAGTGCTAGGAGACAATATTTTTTATGGCGACAATCTGGCCGGAAGACTCCGGCAGGCAGCCGGCCGGGATGCCGGGGCCACCGTCTTTGGCTATTGGGTTGGCAATCCGGAGCAGTATGGCGTGGTGGAGTTTGATCAGGCCGGCCAGGTTGTCAGTCTGGCGGAAAAGCCCCAGCAGCCTAAATCCAATTATGCCGTGACCGGCTTGTACTTTTATGACCACCAGGTGGCCGATATGGCGGCCGGTCTTGCGCCAAGCGCCAGAGGGGAACTGGAGATTACCGATATTAACAGGCTGTATTTGAATCAAGGCCGGCTGCGGGTGGAATGCCTGGGGCGGGGCTATGCCTGGCTGGATACGGGAACACACGGTTCGCTCCTCCAGGCGGCAAATTTTATTGAAACAATTGAGCAAAGACAAGGCTTAAAAATTGCCTGTCCGGAAGAAGTTGCCTTCCGCATGGGCTATATCTCGGCTGAGCAACTCTGGCAACTGGCCGGCGCTTACCGCAATAACGGCTACGGCCAGTATTTAATGAAGCTTGTACAGGGAGGCAACCTGCCATGAAGTGTGAGGAAGCGGCGTTAGCCGGTGTGAAAATACTCACGCCCCGGGTTTTTGCCGATAGCCGGGGTTTTTTTATGGAAACCTGGAATACCGCCCGCTATGCCCAGTGGGGGATTACCGACCCCTTTGTCCAGGATAATCTGTCCCTATCGACCCAGGGTGTCTTGCGGGGCCTGCATTATCAGCAGCCTTATTCCCAGGGAAAACTAATCTATGTGCTGCAGGGCGAGGTTTTTGATGTGGCTGTCGATATACGCTATGGGTCGCCGACCTTTGGCCAGTGGCTGGGGGTAACCCTGTCGGCGGCAAACCGGCAGCAGCTGTACATTCCGCCGGGTTTCGCCCATGGCTTTTGTGTTCTGAGCCAGACCGCATTATTTGCTTACAAATGCACTGATTTTTATTTCCCGGCCCATGAGCAGGGAATTTGCTGGAATGATCCGGATTTAGGGATTGTGTGGCCGGTCGCCGAACCGATATTGTCGGCCAAAGATGCCCTGCATCCGCGGTTAAGGGACATCGCGCCCGCCAAGCTGGCCGGATATCAAGGCTAAACAGGTGAACACGATGAGAATTATCGTTACAGGGGGCGCCGGCCAGTTAGGGCGCGCTTTTGCCGCGCTGGCCGGCTCGTTTGCCGGCCAGCTGATTATTTTGGGATCGACGGCGCTGGATGTTACCAATCCCGGTCAAATTGAGAGTCTCTTTGGCCAGTTCCGCCCGGATGCCGTCGTGCATGCCGGCGCCTATACCGCCGTGGATGCGGCTGAAAAGGCGCCGGACCAAGCTTTCAGAATCAATGTAATCGGGACCCGCAATATCGCGGCGGCCTGTTTAAACCATGGCAGTAAAATGGTATATATTAGTTCCGACTACGTTTTTGACGGCCGGCAGAGCCGGCCCTATACCGAATTTGACCGGCCCAATCCGCTGAATGTGTATGGCAGCAGCAAATGGGAAGGCGAATTAATTGCCGCCAGGATCTGTCCCCGGCTGTTTATTGTCAGGACTTCCTGGCTATACGGCGAAGGCCGCAATTTTGTCCGCACGATAGTAAAACTGGCGCAGGCGCGGGATACCCTGACCGTAGTGAATGACCAGACCGGCACCCCAACCTATGCTGCCGATGTGGCGGCAGGCATTATGTCCATTATTGCTACCGACAGTTATGGCACCTATCATATGGCGAATACCGGCTGCTGCACCTGGTGTGAGTTCGCCGGGGAAATTATCCGCTTAGCCGGTCTGACTGCCACCGTACAGCCGATAACTACCGCCCAGTTTGCCGCCGCGGCGTTGCGGCCGCGCTATTCGGCACTGCGCAATTATATGCTGGAAATGAGCGGCGGGCATACATTCCGTGCTTGGCAGGAAGCCCTTGCCGATTATCTGGCAAAAGGCGGTTAAAACTAACAAAAAAGAACAGCAGTAACTAAATAGCAGCCTCCTGCATACTATACATCGATTAACCCCTTTTTAAGTTAAGTATTAAGTAAAGGAGGAACATTAAAATGGGCTTTGGCTTTGGCGGTTGTGGCGGTCATGGTGGGCGCGGCAGCGCATGGGTCGTGATCATCATAATCATAATACTGCTGCTATTTTTATGTGGTGAAGACGATAGTTGTAGTTGTTAAGCCTATATTAATTACCTAATCCACTACTTACCAATGTGAGCCGGGCCGTCATGGTACCGGCTCCTTTCAGGATGTTTTGTAGTCAGATGGGGAGGAGCAGTGTGAAAAAAGCACTTATATCCGGTATTACAGGCCAGGACGGGGCCTATCTTGCTGAATTTTTGCTGCAGCAGGGCTATGAAGTGCATGGTATCAAACGGCGGGCATCGTTATTTAATACCGAACGGATAGAGCATCTGTACGCAGATCCGCACCAGGAAAATGTCCGGTTCTTTTTGCATTACGGCGATCTGACGGATTCTACCAATCTGATCCGTCTGGTACAGCATATTCAGCCCGATGAAATTTATAATCTGGGGGCGCAAAGTCATGTCAAAGTTTCCTTTGACACCCCGGAATACACGGCCAATACCGACGGCTTGGGAACTTTACGACTCTTAGAAGCCATTCGTCTGTTGGGACTGGCGAGAAAAACCCGGTATTACCAGGCCTCCACCAGTGAACTGTACGGGCAGGTAGCCGAGATTCCCCAGAGCGAAACAACCCCTTTTTACCCCCGCAGCCCGTATGCGGCGGCCAAGTTGTATGCTTACTGGATAACGGTAAATTACCGGGAATCGTATAACATGTATGCCTGCAACGGGATTCTGTTCAATCATGAGTCGCCCTTGCGCGGCGAAACCTTTGTTACCCGGAAAATTACCAGGGCGGCGGCGCGCATCAAGCTTGGGCTGGAAGACACGCTTTACCTGGGCAATCTGAATGCGCTCCGCGATTGGGGGTATGCCGGCGACTATGTGCAGGCTATGTGGCTGATGCTGCAGCAGGCGAGCGCCGATGACTATGTCGTGGCAACCGGCGAGACGCATTCTGTCCGGGAATTTGTTGAATTGGCCTTTCGCCATGTCGGTATGGATATTGTCTGGCGTGGCAGCGGGTTGGAGGAAGTTGGCGCAGATGCCGCCACCGGCCAGGTAGTGGTGCGCATCGATCCCCGGTACTTCCGGCCGACCGAGGTGGAACTGCTGCTGGGTAACAGCGCGAAAATCAAGGCAAAGCTGGGCTGGCAGCCGCGCATGCCATTTGCGGAGCTTGTCCGGATTATGGTGGAGGCCGATGTAAAACAGGCCGGGAAAGATCAGTTGTGTGCCAGCCAGGGCTTTGCCTTGCCACGGTATAGGGAATAGCCGGTCCAGAATGTAGTAGCCGCTTTAGCTGCCGGTTCTAATATTGACTTGTTTAATTTAGTGGGAAAAAATACAATTTTAGCAGAAAACTCTAAAGTTAGAGAGAAAATGGGGGTGTCGCAAAACCCTTTTTGAAAAAAGGCGTGATGCGCGCCCTGTTTTTGTGTGAGCAAACAAAAAACAGACAGAAGAGCAAAGAAAAAAGAAGCCTCAGCCGATTTGCGGGCATAGCAAAACAGAAGAAGCCTCTTCTCTCGAAAAAAATCTCTATGAGTTTGTCAGATGCTTTCGGAATATGTACATAGCTCCCACACCGGCCGTTTTAGATTTTGTTGTGAAGCTTGTTTAGGTTATACCCCATGCACAGCAGTAAAGATTCGGTCTGCACCTTGACACTGCCCCTCATGAGAAACCGGCGAAAGCCCATTGTCCTCTTTGCGCACCCTGAATGCTCCCTCTACCTGAATAGAGCGGTTTATGCGTAACAGAATCCCTTCCTCACTTTGAATTGGATACACTTATAC
>JAEZQV010000417.1 GCA_023441125.1 Bacillota bacterium | reverse complement strand
GAATACGACAGATGAAATGGTCAGGGAGCTGCAGAATATTTATCTTTCTATTGAAGGCGAGCTGGAAGACCGCAGCGACGGGTAATCTGGCGAAGTCGGTTATGATAAGGAGAAAGCTGGATGCCGTATAAGATTAAATATATCATCAATGTATTCATTCTTGTATTTTGTATGATTTCCTGTGGCTGTATGCCGCAGCAGGAAAAGCCTGCGGTTGGGCCGGTTAATATATCAACCGCCTATGAAGTAGTTGATGATGCAGGCAACATTATTCAGATGCCGGCTAAACCGCAGCGTATATTAACAACACATTTTCATTTGGATACAATGCTGCTTGGAATCGTACCGCCGGAACGTGTGGTTGCCATTGCCCCTATTGCGGCTGATCCTGGAATTTCCTATATGGTTGAAGAAGCAGGACAGATTAAGTATAAATTGGATAATCCGTCGCTGGAAGCAGTGCTTATGCTCAAACCGGATTTAATCATTACCCGTGATGGTACCAGTGAAGAAAGAATCCAGGGATATCGGGATTTAGGAATCAAAGTATTTATTTCTAAACTGCCGCTAAGTATAGAAGATATGAAAACGAGAATGTTTTCCCTAGCCGTAGCTGTTGGCGAAAGGGAAGCCGGAGAACGGGTTATACAACAGGTAGATGCCAATCTGCTGGAAATCGAAAATACTTTGGCAAAATTGAAACAAGAAAAGAAGCGAGGCTTTCTTGTTTCACAAATGAATAGTTATGGTGGTAGCGGGTGCATGTTTGATGATATTTGTACCCATGCCGGCATCATTAACGCTATCGCTGAAATGGGTATCCCCAATGGCCAACTCGTCAGCAAAGAATTGATGGTAAAATCAAATCCGGATTTCTTTATTCTTTCAGCAAATCGTGAGATGCTGAGTGATAACGCAAAAGAATATCGGAAAGAATTTTTGAATGATCCGGCATTACGGCATCTGAAAGCTTTTCAGAATAATGGTGTCACGTATATTCCTGACAGGTATGTTTTTGCTTCTAATCAAAATTGCGTTTGGGCAATTAAAGGCATTGCCAATGCTGCTTACGGTGATATATTTAATATGAAAAATGAAAGATTCATTAAAGGTTATTAGTTATTGTGGCAATGAATACCCGTACCAAACGACTGGAGCAAGTCTCGATTATTTCGTTGTTTGCAGCGGCAAGTTCTCCAGTTATGCCGGAAGTCATCGCCACTATCTTGCCTGGCGAGCAAGGGTGCGTACTCCTGGTCTATTGACTTCCGGCTAAAATCAGTATATATTTTAATTGGCAACAATTACATACCATGAGTTAGGTGCCCTTCGGGGCTTAATAGGGAAGTCCGGTTAAATACCGGCGCGGTCCCGCCACTGTAACGGGGAGCAAGCTTAAGATATGCCACTGGGATAAGTTGTCCTGGGAAGGTTTAAGCAAGCCAGGATCCGGAGCCAGGAGAACTGCCTAGCTGACAGTCGCCGTTTTCACCCACGAGGCATGGGGAGGGGATTACAGTTACACTGCTCTGCTGGATATTTTCCATTACAAAGTTGGTATACTGCACTACACTCCCGGTTGATACCGGGAATTTTTATTTGTAACGGCAAAATAATACTCCGCTTGGCCTTCGGGGGTGCCGCGAGTCTCTAGAAACGGGGGTATTATATGGAAGGCATTGATCGCTTGCTGCCACTGTTGGGCAGGCACCATCCCGGTACGCTCAGGCATTGTCACAGTGTGGCCATGCATATGTTCGAATGGTCGGCCTGCATGGACTTTTCTGCAGCAGAAATGAATAAAGCATTTGCTTCTGGAATGATGCATGATATCGGTAAATACTGCGTGTCGGCTGAGTTACTAAGTACAGCCGGGGCATTGGCGGGAGCGGAGCAAATCGAGTTTGAACTTCATCCCGTATATGGCGAAACCATCCTTCAAGCCTATGGCTTGAAGGAAATAGGCCCGTTCGTGCTCTACCACCACGAACGGTATGACGGGGCAGGCTATCCGCAAGGACTGAAAGAAGCCGCAATCCCCTTTCTCAGCAGAATGATTGCCATATGTGATGTGTTTGACGAACTTACCAACCGGCGGGGCCCGCAAGAAAACCTGGATGGCCAGCAGGCGCTGGCAGAAATTGAACGCCGGGCCGGGGCGCAGTTTGATCCGTGGCTGTGTGAACAGTTTATAAAATATATACAAAAAATATCCCGGCTATATTATGCCAAAGAGCTTAGCTGACCGCCTGTTAGCTAGCTCTGTCTGGAAAACAGTAAAAAATGTCGAAATAAAACGAACAAAAAAGCATGACAAATGGAAATATTTGTGCTACGATAATGTAAAACAAAGGAAAAATAAATATTTTGGTGCAGGTGCCCTACGGGGCTTAATAGGGAAGTCCGGTTCAAAGCCGGCGCGGTCCCGCCACTGTAATGAGGAGCAAAGCCATGCAATACCACTGGGATAGATCCTGGGAAGGTTTGGCCGCGCGATGACTCTGAGTCAGGAGAACTGCCTGCATGACGATCACCGTTGACCTGCGAGGTATGGGGAGGGGATTAGATGCGTGTTTTTCTGCCGGCATTATGTAGGAATACAAGCAAAAGCCTCCTTGTGTTGTTGTCACAGGAGGC
Source organism: Bacillota bacterium (assembly GCA_023441125.1). The sequence continues at coordinate 431 of JAEZQV010000417.1, read as the reverse complement.
TTTTTTTAATTTAACGTGCCGGTTGTGAGCATACAATAGCAAAACTTTTCTAAGGAAAACGGACTTTTTATACTTGATAATGTTGCGTTACGACACAAAAGTGTCTTAACGCAGCGGGAAGCGAAGGTTCATAACCGCAGCCGCTGCCCGGTTTGCCGGTGTACAACCTGTGTTATCCGCGCTGACACCGGCATGTCCGTCAACATCATCGCCAGAGTAAAACCGTAAGACTAAGCCAATCCGCCCGGCTGCGCAGGCTGACGATGCCTGGCCGGGCTGTGATAGGAATTTTGGACAAGGAGGTGAGGCATTTTTCCATGGTTAGCAAGGAAACGGCCTCAGCAGCCCGCAGGCTGTTGACGGTCGCAAGGTAGCACAAACAACAAGAAGGAGTGATTTTGTATGTCCAGTATTGTGGCAGTATCGGCTTA
>JAEZQV010000352.1 GCA_023441125.1 Bacillota bacterium | reverse complement strand
TACCTAAGTACCTAGCGTCACCTAACTATAAGGTACTAGTATACTTTGTCGGCAACAAGCAGGATATCAAACGGCGGCTTATAGCCGATTTTTTTCGCAGCTGCCATATTAATGGCAATTGCCGGCGCATCGGCATAAACCTGAGGCAGGGTTCCAACCGGCTGGCGGCGTAACACATTGACAATTTGTTCGGCGCCAAAAGAGCCGACACCGCTGAAATCGGCCCGCGCTACGCTTAATAACGCCCCGCTCCGCACTTCCTCTTCCCCTAACTGGGAAAAAACGGGTATATTCTTTGCATACAGCGGCTCAAGTATTTCCCCCAGTTTTTCCGGCTTTAATCCAGGGCTTGGCGTAATCGTGTAATAAACAGCATCAACCTCATTTGCCATTTTCTTATGCAGCGCCAGCAGGTCACCGGCAAACCGCTCCTGGTCCTGTTCGCCTTTTGTTCCTTGAATCTCATAGCCCACGATGCTGAAACCCTTTTCGGCAGCCACATACTTTATATCCGCGAGACCGGCAAATGCCTGGCCGGCCGGCGAAGGGTCATAGACAAAACCCAGTTTTTTGAATTTAAAAATATCATAGAATACTTCCAACTGCTGCCGGTAACGGTAGGGGTCCATATGCGCCCAGATATGTTCATTGCCGGAATACTCGGTTTGACTGACAATACCCGATTGGACGGCATTGCTTGTCGAGAAAACCATGACCGGTACACAATGCCGGTCATTCGCTATCCGCTCGGCGGCAATCGTGCCCATCACAATGATCAAATCAATGTCTTGGCTTTGGCTCAGCCGCTGCAGCACCGACTGCGTAACAGCCTCGTCACCGTTAAGAGAGTAGTAACCATCTTTAACAAACTCAATTTTCGGTCCCACATCACGGGAACTTAGCCAGTCCCACATCGATTTGGTATCGGTTTGTCCCCATTGGTACGGCAGGCCTTCGACATTGGCAACCCACTCCAGATGCTTAAGGCCTTGCACAATATAATACAGGGTACCGGCATAATTTCCATAGGGTCTGGTCTCACAATAGGCAATACGAAATTTCTTGCCGGTGTCGCCTGGTTGTATATCCTGCGGCGAAAAAGCCTTACCCGCCATAAAAGAAAGCGGACTGATAAACAAAAAAGAACTAACCAGAACAACCGCTATCAGCCATAAGCACAATGACCCGGTCCTTCCAGACCTCTTCATGACGAATCACTCCCCCGCAAGCAAAGTATTGCTTCACATTATTACTAATTACTAAGCCGGCATATTGGCTAAAGATAAATCCGCGGCAGCCGGTTGCTCAACAGACAGAGGCTGGCCCGGGTTACCCGCGTGTCAACCAGCGCACTTCGTTCTCCCCGCAGCATTTTCATTTGGGCCTGCAGGGCAATTTCGTCGGCCGTAACCGTTTTCCCGCCCTGCTCGCCCCAGATTACCACTTCGTCCCCCACGGCAACTCCGGGCAACCCGGTTACGTCAACCATAAAATAATCCATGACTACTTTGCCGATTACCGCAACCTTTTTGCCACCCACCAATACGTTAGCATTGGTAAGATAAGCTAACGGAAATCCGTCGGCATAACCCAAAGGGACAGTGGCAATCACGCTCTCTTTATGAATCTGGTGCTTGTTGCCATATAGCCAAAGACTTCCCGGCAGTACCTTTTTGACATCGACAATCTTAGCCTTCAATTGCATAACCGGCAAAAATTCACCGGCCGTCATTGCTGTTTGATATTCCTGGCCGGTAAGCATGCGGCGGCACTCACCGCGCTCATCGGCGATTTCCGGCATAAGCCCGTACAGTAAATTACCCGCCCGTACCATGTCGTAATAAGCTTCCGGCCAGCTCACAATGCCCGGGCTGCTGGCGGCATGGACAACCAGCGGCTGCGGCACCAGTTTTTTTATAACGGCCATAATGGCGTCAAACTGGTCGATTTGCCGGCGCACCAAGCTGCCGTCATAGCCATACGTAGCATACAGATGGGTATAAACACCTGCCAGTTCCAACCCCGGCAGGTATTTAATCTTACTGAGGAATACCGGGACATTCTGCGCCGGAATTCCCAAAGTACCGCCCCCGGTATCTATCCGGATATGACATTTTACTTTGCTGTGCCTTTTTTGGCCGGCGGCATGTAAAGCCATCGCCACCGGCAGGGTAAATACCGTGGCTGTCAGCACATACTCCGCTACCAGGTCAGCTTCCGTTTTATCTATAGCCCCCAAAATTAAAACAGGCGCTGTAATACCCGCTTGCCTGAGCTCAATTCCTTCCCCTACCGTGGCAACCCCCAGCATACTGGCCCCTTGCTGCACGGCCAGACTGGCTACGGGAACGGCCCCATGTCCATAGGCATCAGCTTTGACCACAGCCAGTAATTTGACTTGCGGCGTCAGCCTGTTGATAATGCTGTGGATATTATGACATAGCCGGTCAAGATTAATCTCGGCCCAAGCAGGCCGTAGAATTCGCGCTTCCATTGCTTTTCTCCCTCAACCTGTCATTTATTGCTAATAAATTCAACTTTATTCCAATAAAGACCTGCTGTCGATTATCAGAAAATCCGGCTTTTACACCCCTTCCGATACAGAATTATAGCATTTTTAACCAAATGTTAATTTATTTCGCTGTCTTCACCCAGCTAATGCTTGCTGCAGGAAAAAACCGGCATCCCGGGAAGCGAGTTCTTCAAGTGTCAGGCGGGTCAGCGCCACCAGCATCACCGTTCTCCCCGCTTGGCGGCAAATATTGGCGGCATATTCACAGTCAAATTTTTCGAGGTTCTCGGCCGCGCATTTTACCAGGGCTTGCAATATGCGGAAAGCTCCAGCCGAAAGAGGCGGATTGCCTCGGTAATTTTGGAGCCTGCCGCTCTCGCGGCAAATCGGAAAACTCTCCAGACCGACAAAGCGTAAAAACCAGTCGGCTTTATAATGACCGGCGGCAGCTACTATGCCCATGTAGTCGGCGATTAACTCATCCAGCACATTGTTGCGCATAGCAGAAAACAGCCTTAGCGTAAAGTAATGGACACATTCATGCTCGCGCCGGATCACCAATGACGCGTGCCGCCATGCCGGTTCTGTAAGGCCCAGATCACGCGCCGGTACCGCGCTGTACGGTCCGTCGCTGACGATAATGAATCGGTCCCGGTACAGTTCTGGGTGCGGGATAAGCCGCCGGAATTCTTGCTGCCAGCGTTCTGCCGAGCAAATTCCCGGATTGACCGTTGCCCATTGCTGTTTGTAAGCAAAAATTCTGTCCCAGTTATTATAACCGGTCACCATACTGGCCCCCATAGACTGCGGGACCGGTACCGGTTCGTTTCTCGCGGTCAACGCCTGCACCAGCGTAACAAAATCAGCCCGGTGGCCGGTTTGCAGGATGGGAATGCGACCGGCCGGCGTCTGGTGTAGAGCCAGTTCCAGACTATCAGGCTGCGCCAAAATCAGCCCGGTGGCTGCCGGCAGGTCCTGCGCCGACCCCAGCCTGAGAGTGGCCGCCTGGTATGAATCACTTCGGCTGATACCCTCCCGAACCGGGAACTTAAACTGAATAAGCCGCTGCTGCAAAACCTCATAGGCGCCTTGGGTAACCGCCGCGGCAACATAACCTTCCCAGGCATCGACAAATGGTTCGTCGGGCAGCGGTAAATTTACCGGCTGTCGTCCTGGATTATGCACAAATATATTTTTATTGTAGGCCAGCAGTTCCTCAATCTCCGGCGCTGTGGCGCCAAAGGCAGCCAGCACGCCCGCCCTGTATTCTGTACTGATTGCGAACACCCCCTTGGACGGCATACTTATGCCATCTGTCGCCTGGCCAATGCAGCAAAAAGGCCATTTATCTCCATCAGTTCCTCATAGGTTCCGCTTTCAACAAGCTGCCCTTTGTCCATCACGTAAATAACATCAGCATTGATAATGGTGCTGAGACGATGGGCCACTACAATCCGGGTGGCTTTAAGCTTATCCATGCTGGCGGTGACAATGGCCTGGGTCTGGTTATCCAGGGCGCTGGTAGCCTCATCAAAAATAATAATGCGGGGCCGGTTGACAATGGACCGGGCAATGAGTATCCGTTGGCGCTGACCACCGGAAATATTGGTAGCTCCCTCACTGACCACAGTGTTCATTCCCATTGGCATCTCCCGGATATCATCAGCCAGGCCGACCATCTCAGCCGCTCGCCAGGCATCATCGGTTGTCAGCGGCAGGGAGCCGACAATATTGTTGAAAATATCACCCGACATAAGCTGGCCATTCTGCAAAACAACCCCCATCTGCGAGCGGACGGAAGCTACATTCAACTCTCCCAGATCCTGACCGTCAAAATAAACCGAACCGCTTTCCGGTTTTTCAAACCCGAGCAGCAGTCGTAAAAGCGTTGACTTGCCGCTCCCCGAACCGCCAACAACGGCAATAAATTGGCCCGGCTGCACGGTTAACGATACGTTTCGCAGCACTAAAGGCGTGTCCGGGCTATATCGGAAAGACACATTGTTTATCTCGATCTGGCCGGTCATAGTTCCCATTTCGGCTTTGTCCTCAGTCACTTCCGGTTCAGCCTCAAGTATCGGCCTGATGCGTTCGATCTGAGGCACAATATCCAATAAAATTTCTAACATGGATGCCAGGCCGATTATTGCGACATTAAAACCAGTTAACGCGGCATTAAAACCCAAAAATTCCGGTTGGCTGATAAAAGCCGTAGTTTCCTTGCCGCCCGCTTCTAGCCACACCGTCGTCAGCCAAAATACCAGCATGGACAGCAGGACCGGCTGAATGGTGTTAATAAGCTCCAGCCAATTGGTTTTCATGCGGGCCTCTCGATTCCATTTCCATTGTTCGCCAAATTCCCGGGCCCAGAGATAAAAGGCCTGGGTTTCCGCCCCCTGCATCCGGAATTTACTTAAACCGTTAAATACCTGCAAAACCTTACCCGCCGTTTGCCCCATGGCGGTCATCATTTTCCGTTTTGCCGCCACCAGTTGCCAAGCCAATAAACCGGCAGTCACAAAATACACTCCCAAAACCAGCGTTGCCGCCAGCGCCAGCTGCCAACTGTAATATACCATGGCCAGCAAGCTCCAGAAAGAAAACAGCACATTAAACACCGTGGCCACGGCAGAGCCTGAAAGCAAGGTGGCGATTTGTGTAATGGCGTTAAGCCGCTGCGCCAGATCACCGGCCTGGTAGCGGCGAAAAAAGCCGGCAGGCAGCGAGAGCAGCCGCAGCCATAAAGCGGCTTCTGCCGCCAGCCTGGATTTGCTTTTGACCCGCATGACGGCAATAGTCCGGGCAACAGATACGCCGGCAGCGGCAAAGGCCGCTACCATCATAACCTGAACCACCATGACATGACCCTGCCGGTCATTGACAGGAATAATATCATCAAATATCGTCTGCGTGACAAAGGGCGCCAATATCGGAATCATCCCGGCCGCCATACTGGCCAGGACAACTGTCCAGATATCCCCGCTCCAGCATTTGCCGAGCATGAATTTTAGCCAGCCGCCCAGACTGCTTGATTTTTCCGGCAGAGCGGCGTAAAACGCATAGGCGTCGACAGCCAGCGCCGCCGCAATCTCTGCTGTCACTACCCCGCAGTCCCTGCCGGCAGAGTCATATAACCGGTATTGGCTTGGCGATGCCGGCAACAGGGCTGCCGGCTGACCATCCTGTCGCCAGTAGCCTAATAGCGGGCCATTATCTCGCAGTTGCCAGCCGGTCTCCAGCCGCACCTGCCGGATCTGCATGCCGGCCAGCCGGACTATGCCGCGTAACAGCACGCCATCCTGCTGCCCGGCATGACTACCGGCCGGCAAGCGCACTTGTTGCTCAGGAATGCCAAGGTGGACAGCCACCGCCCGCACCACTGTCAGCAGGGGCGAGTTGGTTGTGTCCGGGGTGATGACAGGCGGTAAGTCAGGCATAGCCGTTTGTAATAAATGGACGGCAGAACCGTGCAGCAGTTTTTCCCGCTGTTGCCGCCGCGCTGCCACTTTGTCACTTTCCCGCCGGCTCTCGCTGGCAAAGTATTCCGCCATATAGTCAACAAATAGTTGATGACATTGTTGCAATGGCCGCCAGAAAACAGCCGGCTCATGCCCGCGGTCACTGGGAAAAACCTCCTCGGTACTTAACCCGCGAATATTCGCCGCTCCCCCAGCCGTCACCCATACCCGCTGCAGCAAAGGAACCGCCATATCTGCCGCCAGCACGTAATCATCCATGATTCCGTAGCGGATTTCTCCCGTAACGGCTTGTATCCAGGTTAGACCCTGTCCGGCCCTGACAGCCTGCTTGGCATCGACTGCTAAAGTCTGGCCTCTGTCCAGGGGGCAAAAATTCATCGGCGGCGCACCGGCGCCTGGTCCAGGCAACAAAGCCTCCAGCCATTCTTCAATCATGAACCAGATTACTTCCCACAGGCGCTTATCGCTACCCACTTGCTCAATGATACTGGTTCGCGTCATATTTTTGAGGGTGGCTGTTTGCTGCGCCACAACCATGAGCCGCACGCCACCGCCTATTTCGGACGGCGGTAAGGTAAACAGCGTTTGCCCCGGACCCGCTTCGAACAAAAATATCTGCCGGCGTTGCCGGCTGTGTTCCCCGGTAATGGCGAACACTTCGACATCGCCTTCCCAGACCTGGTACACATCCTCTAAACTATCCAGCCAGAAACCCTTGCCCTGGGCAAGAGAAATATATTCGGCTGCTTGCCTCTCTGTATTCATGGCTGGCCTCCCTGGGGCGGCATGCCAATCCCGCCGGTATCATGAGCGACCAGTTGCCGGTAGGGACCGTCGACAGCGATCATTTCCTCATGTGTCCCCCGTTGAATAACTTTTCCCTGCCGCAGAACGATAATCTCATCACAATCCCGGATGGTGCTTAAGCGGTGCGCCACCACCAGACAGGTGCAGCCCCGCCGGCGGATATTTGCCGTTACACTTTGTTCAGACAAAGGGTCAAGCGCACTGGTTGCTTCGTCCAATACCAAAACTGCAGGGTTGCCGGCCAAAGCCCGGGCAATTTCCATCCGTTGCCGTTGCCCGCCGCTAAAGTTGCGTCCCCCCTCTTCCACGCCGGCATCATAACCGCCCTGCAACGCGGCAATGTCATCATGGATACAGGCATCCTTGGCTGCCCGCACAATATCGCTGCGCAGCACCGTAGGATCAAACAGGGCAATATTATCCGCTACCGAACCCTGAAATAGAAATATTTCCTGATCGACCACGGCAATCGAATTCGTAAGCACATCCCGGGGAATTTCCCGGCGGGAAATCCCATCAAAACAAATATCCCCCGCCCAGGGTTGATACAGGCCGGTAACTAATTTGGCCACAGTAGACTTGCCACTGCCGGAGCCGCCAATTAACGCCACCCGCCGTCCCGGTTCAATAACCAGACTAAAGTTTTCAATTAACGGGGCCTCCAGACGACTATAACCAAAAGTAACATTTCTGAGTTCAACCCGCCCGGACAGCTTATCATAACCAATGGACGGCGGCGGCACTTCGGGATAATTCCCCTGATCCTTCGGATAACGCAGCACGTCATCCAGCCGCTGCATTTGTGTTTCGGTCGTCTGCAGCGCCTGAGACAGGGTAAGCAACTTACCGAGGGGTTCTTGAAACTTAGTCATCAGGTTTTGAAAGGCGACAAAGATGCCGGCGGTCATAAGTCCGTCCATGATCTGAAAACCACCTACCGCCATAATAATTGCCGTATTTAAGCCGGCCAGCAGCGCCGGCGTCAACATAAAAATCTCACCGGACAACTCCACCCGCTGCGTAGCAGCCAGCATTTTACTCTGATAGCCGGCCCACTTGGCAAAAAAATCGCCTTCATTGCCATTGGCTTTCAAACTTTCAATGATCTGAATGCCAGCGATAGCAATGCCATAGACTTTGCCCGCATCCTGCTGGATCTGCTGCTGTTGTTCCAGCATCCAGCGAAACAATAAATGCAAAATGGCTACATTAATTAAACTAAACAGGCTGCCGATGACTGTTAGCGTAACATTATACTGAAGCAGTAAAGCCAGGTAAAACAGGGCCACTATGACATCGAGCAGGGCCGTTGCCGCCTGGCCAGTGAGGACGGCAGCCACCGACTCGTTGAACTGCACCCGGGAAGCTACCTCGCCGCCAAACCGCTGCTGAAAAAACTCCATAGGCAGATGAAGTATATGCCAGAAAAACCGGCTTGAATCACCGATAGTCAGACTGCCCTGCCAGCGGGTAAGACACCAGGAGCGCAGCCAGGTAAGCGCGCCCTGCAAAACAACAGTGATTCCCATCGCCAGCATTATGCCAACGATCCAGTCGGCATGTTTACCAGTCAGAACGTCGTCAAAAAACACCTGAGTAAATACAGGAATTGCCAGTCCGGGCGCAATAAGTCCTATGCCGACTAACACCGCAAAAACCAGCGGCAGCTTATGCCCGCTGAATCGTTGGGCCACAGCCACGGCCACACTGGGGGGCGAGCCGCCTTTTTGAAAGCCGGTTCCCGGCTTAATTTTGATCATCACGCCCGTATAGGACATCTCAAACTCGTCCCAGGAAACGGTCCGGTGGCCGGCTGCCGGATCATTCAAATACACCTTGTCGCCTTTAAACCCTTCCAGCACCAAAAAATGATTAAAGTTCCAATGGATAATAAGCGGCAATTCCTGATTCCTCAGATACGACGCCGCGTAACGGAAACCACCTGCCTCCAGCCCCAGCCGCCGGGCTGCTTTCAAAATATTACTGGCCTTGCTGCCGTCCCGTGAAACACCGCATTCCAGGCGCAACTGCTCTAAGGGCAGGAATAACCCATAATAGGCCAAAATGATGCCTAAAGAAGCGGCACCACATTCAACCGCCTCCATTTGTAAAACAACCGGAGTTTTTACACGCTGCTGCTTATCCATTGTCAGTCACTCCGCAGCCATTGTTTCATTTTCTGGAAAGCCTTGGTAATCGGCGCCTGCCGTTTTACCACAATACTGCCCGTACACGCCGTGCCCGGCGTAATAATATCCGGGGCCCCCGTGATGGAAGACCATAAATAACCAGTTTTGGTATCCGGGTCTTTAATCAGTTCGACCCGGACTTCCATGACCGCGCCGCCGCCGCGCTGGAGCATCCAGTTTGTCATTTCCTTGCTCCCAACCCAACTGTACATATTCTCGGCGGAAACAGGGTAGGCCGACACATTGGTGACCCGGCCAATGAGCGAGCCATACTCAGAGGCATCGACGGTACCGGGCGCGATCTGCACCGTCATGTCCGGCTGGACCTTTTTGCCGTCCAATACCGGTATATAAAGCAGGGCCATCATGTCACCCCGTTCCTGATCTAAACGAATGCCAAACAGCGGTGTGCCAGGCGCAACAACATCCCCCACATTTACTTTTTGTTCTGTGATAATGCCATTATGGGGACTTAATACCTGGCTGTCGCGCAATAATTTATCATTCAGCGAGTTGATTTGCGCCACCTTGGCCGACATCTCCTGCCGAGCTGAAATTGCATTCAATTCGGCTTTGGCCCGGGCAATCTCTTCTTCCGTACCCGCCTGTTCCACAATCGCGATAACCTGCCCCTTTTGCACCCGGTCACCGGTGCCAACCCACAATTCGGTTACCTTGCCGCCGGCGGTGTGGGCAATGTTAACCATACCGGCAGAATCGACAATCATGCCAAAACCGTTGACTTTAGTGGCCATAACTCCATAGAATGACCAAATTACCCCGGAAAAAACCAGCAGCAATACGGCAGCCAATGCAACCCAGCCCACCGGTGTGGTAACAGCAAACAATTTATCTAATTCTTCGTGAGAACGCAACCGATCCAGTGCTTTTTGCGAAAAAATTCCGCTGGGTCCTTCTAAAGACATATTTTTCCCCTCCCACCGTTTTATGACGCCGGCATCTATACTCACCCGTACCGTTTACCCGCGCACAGGATAACCGGGATCAGAATAAGCATCCACCGTCACCTGTACCTTCATTCCGGGGGAAAGTCCTGTTTTCCCGGATACCACTACGATGTCATTTTCTTCAAGTCCCGCCAGCACCTGCACATAATCATCATTGCGGACTCCCGTCTTGATTCGCCGTTCTTCCAACCGGTTGTCTTTACCAACCACCAGCACAGTAAACGGCTCATGCTCTCCTTTTAGGGCATTCCGGGGGATACTGAGCACCCACCGTTTTTCTTCCCCATAAATCTTCACCTGATGATACGTTCCCGGCTCCAGTATATTGGCTGAATTGTCTATCTTCCAAAATATCGAACGGTACTCAGAAGGAACAGCCAGCGGCGGCTCAACTTTAACCAGCGTTATCGTAAAATCTTTGCCTTCTGCCGGACTTTTTCCACGAAAGCCGCTAGTGTACGACTTATCCATCGGCTGATTATCCCTGACAGCCAATTTGAACTTAGCATCTAACGGCAATAATTGCTCTACTATCTCCTGACGCACAGTAACCCCGGCATACAAAGAAGAAAAATCACCAATCATTGCCACTGAATCGCCGGCCCGAATAAAAGCCCCTGGTGCCTGGTACACTTTCAGAACATCGCCGGTGACCGGCGCCACAATCTTTTGGCTTTCCAGGCGGGAAGCAAGCTGATCGCGATAGGCCTGGTTGGACATTATCTGGGCCGCCGCTACGCTTTGATTTGCAATCGCTTCATCCATCTTTTGCTGCGAAATAGCGCCCTGGCTCGTAAGTTCCCGATACCGTTTCACCGTTTGTTCATACTGAATATAATTTGCTTTGGCCTGATTGATGGTCCCTTCAGCCTGCAGGATCTGAGAGGCCAATTCGTCATTGGTCAGTTCGGCCAATAACTGTCCTGCTTTCACTTGATCGCCGGGCAAAACATACAGTTTAGTTACTGTGCCGTCAATTTTGACCCGAATGTCCAGCATATCAAGAGACTGCAAAGTTAACGCCGAAATATACGCTACCGGTGCGATCGCCCGGCCCCGCGTCTGCGCGCCAGTCACCCTGGAATACTGGGCAGCCGCTAATTTTTCTACATGAGCACCACTGGTAGCATTAACATAAATACCGTAGCCAACCAATAATCCGACTAAAATAATCACACTTGCTAAAAATATGATGGCATATTTGTTTCTCATAACTTCCTCCCGCAACGTGGTGAATTTTAGCTTACTTCTGGCAGCAAGCAGACGTTAGCCGGATTAGATTGTACAAGTTGTTTCCAGCAATTGTGTTAGTATTTGAGCATCCGTACTCCAATTTTCCAGCAGGTAACGGTGTTTGGCTATTCCTGCTTCCATCTGCGGCAGGAATAAACTCTGCCATCGTTCCTGGTAACCCTGCAATCTAGTTAAATCGCCGCTCAGCGCAGCCTCAGCCGCAAATTTTCCAGCGACCATACCGCAAACAATGGCGCAGCGAATTCCTTCCCAGGTCAGTGGGAGCAGCTGACCGGCTGCATCACCAACCAGCAGACAATTTCCCTTAACAGTAACCGGCAAAGGACCGCCGGCAGGCAGCATCCCCCCGCGCCACCCCACAATTCTCTCCCGTCCCAGACCAAGCTCCCCTAAAAAATGCTGCAAGGCTTTCACCGGTTGCTGCCGGCAGCAAACACCGATATTAGCTGTAGTTTCTTTGGGGAAAACCCAGGCATAACCGCCTTCGTAAACACTGTCAAAATAACATTCTATGGAGTCGCCGGCCTGATCCCAGACCGCCTCACATTGAACGCTGCGCAAATAGCAGCTGTTTATCTGGCCGATATATTTCCCCACCATGGAGTAAGGGCCGTCAGCGCCAATTATAACACTGGCCTTAATGTCAAAACAGCCGTCACTATTCTTGACCGTAACCCCCTCAGGATTGATGGCTGTCACCTTCGTGGCGACGGCCAGCTTGGCTCCGGCCAGCCAGGCGGCACCAGCAAGATCCCGGTCAAATAGTTCCCGGTTGAGCATATATC